>JALTAZ010000134.1 GCA_027075555.1 Micavibrio sp. | reverse complement strand
TCATAGATAGCTTGATAATTTTTTACGGCAATAAATACGATGAATGTGCGCTCTCCATAACGATCGGCACGGTCTATGGCTGATAAAAATAGTTGGTTAAAAGCCGATTTAGCAATGATACCGCCAGCACTTGGGAAATCTTCACTATCATCGCCGATTCGATTTATCAACGATATTAGATAGCGCGCATTATCTACTGCCAAGTCCAATGCATCAGGGTCAATTGGTTTGCTTATGGAATCATTTGCTCCGCTTTGAATTGCCTCTAGGCGTTGTACATTCTCACCCATTTGGATAATATATGGATAGCGCCCAGTTGCACGGCGTAGGTTTAATATTATAGGTTGTGCGCTAGTTAATGGTGCGGGGTCAATGAATATAATATCATAATCTTCCTTGGATATTCGCTCAACTGCGTTATTTTTAACAGGTTCTTCTGTAATTTTATGCCCAAGCGTTTCTAGACGTGATCTCATTAGTTGCGTAGTTATATCTTCTCTATCTATGACTAGAATCTTCATTTTATTTGAGCCTTTTTTTGATCTTAAATATATTGTTAAAACGCTGTCTTGTAAAAATAATAATAACTTGACGTATAATACATATTGATAATGACAAAAAAACCTTTAAAAAAACACTAATAAATTTGGATCGAAAGGCCTATATTTATTTTCTGCTTTGTTTCCTTTAAGGTGCAAAGATAAAAATATTATATTAGCACTGGTTTAAGGAATTATTATGGGTATTACTTTATATAAGAATGATCTGCCTGATGATATTGATTTAGGTAAGGTTATTGCTGTTGATACAGAAACAATGGGATTAAACCCTCAAAGGGATAGGTTGTGCCTTGTGCAGTTATCAAGTGGTGATGGTAATGCACATTTAGTGCAAATGACAGATCCTTCATTTGAGGCACCAAATTTAAAAAAATTGATTTCTGATCCTGAAGTTAAGAAATTATTTCACTTTGCTAGATTTGATATAGCGATTTTAAAATATGCATTGGGGGTTGATTGCCCGAATATCTATTGTACTAAGATTGCGTCAAAGCTAGTTCGTACATATACAGATCGTCATGGTCTTCGCCATGTATGTAAGGAACTTATAGGGGTTGACCTTAATAAGCAGCAGCAATCCTCTGACTGGGGTGCGCAAGAGCTTAGTTCTGAGCAGTTAAATTATGCGGCTAGTGATGTTTATTATCTTCATCAGCTTAGAAAAAAACTTGATATTATGTTAGAACGTGAAGGACGTATGCATATAGCTCAAAGTTGTTTTGATTTTATCGCTACGCGTGCCCAATTGGACTTAGATGGTTGGCATTATGATATTTTTGAGCATTAAAAATTGAGGATTTTTATATTGTGGTAAATAAAATGCGTAAACAAGCACAAGATAATAGCATTTCATCTGATGGTGATGTTGCCTGTGCTATTCACGTTTTAAGGACTGAGGGTGATGCATTATATGCTCTTGCTGATATGGTTAATGCTTCCTTTGCTAAAGCAGTAGCAGCAATTGATAACATGAAAAACGCGGCGCATTGTTCTGGGCGTGTGATTGTTGCAGGAATTGGTAAAAGCGGTCATGTTGCGCGTAAGATTGCCGCAACAATGGCTTCTACTGGCACTCCTTCATATTTCGTTCATCCAGGTGAGGCTAGCCATGGTGATATGGGCATGATAACAGAAAATGACGTTGTTTTGATGCTATCTAATTCTGGTGAAAATGCAGAGCTTTCAGATCTTATACATTATACACGCAGATACGGTATTACCTTGATTGCCATGACCAGTAAGCCTGAATCCACTTTGGCAAAATATGCAGATATTTGTTTACTTCTACCGCAAGTAGGGGAAGTCTGCCCCAATGGTTTGGCTCCCACAACATCGACAACTATGATGATTGCTTATGGTGATGCGCTGGCAGTTGCATTATTGGAGCGTATGGGGCTCACGCCAGAGCAATATAAGGTGTTTCACCCTGGAGGTAAGTTAGGGCAGAAATTGTTAACTGTAGCTGAGATTATGGTTAC
>JALTAZ010000133.1 GCA_027075555.1 Micavibrio sp. | reverse complement strand
GCTTTTTGTCAGTATAGAAGGAAATAATCATGGTTAGCACAAAATTTTTAGGCATAGGAATATCAATGTTATTCATTGGGTTATTGGCTATTGCCGCCTATATGCTTAAAATTGTTCCAAATGGTAATATTTATACTTTAGGCGCGGGAATAAGCGCTATTGGCGTTATCTTTATGGGATTTGGAATTTTAGCTCTAGCCAGTAAAGCGTTAACTCCGCAAAGTGGCATACAAAACGCTGATAGCGCAGCTTTTTCTATTGGTCTTATACGATGTATGCTTGCTATTTCTATTGCAGATGACTATCTAGACGATAATGAAGTTAAACAGATCGCAAAAATATACAAACATCTAACTAATTCAGAAATTAGCGAAGAAACAATCCGCGATACAGCCGCAGAAATGCAGCAATATGGTATTGATATAGAACAAGAATTAAAAAATGTTGCTCCATCGCTTGATAATTCACTTAAGGAAAAGCTAATAAAAGCATCGCTTTTTATATTAATGGCCGATGGTGATATGGATGAAGATGAATTTATCATGCTTGATGATATACGCCTTGGAATTGGCATGTCACTAAAGCAGCTTGACCGCATTCAAAAAGAATTTATGAAAGATCAAAAAGTTAAAATATTAGAAGAAGAAAATAAAGATAATATAAAAGAATAATTTACGTAAGATTATATTGAGATTACATTGTATTCTAGTTTTAAGCTATTCAAACAAGTAAATATTCACGTAGATTTTTTTAAATCTTTATAGAAAATATGGTAATAAACGCTTTACCTTTACATTAAATAATCTACATTCTAGCATCATGAAAGAAGAAGAGAAAAAAGAATCCGTACGAAAACGCGCTAATGAGATTAAGCCATTTATATGTAAAAATCTCATTGCAGTAATCGAAAATCCGACAGATATAAAAAATATTGGCACAGTCATAAGAAATGTAAGCGCCTTGGGTGTAGAAAAGACTTACATTGTTGATCGCAGGGGATACCTCCCTGAAAACTGGCAAGACATGCGTGAGAAAAAAGTACTGTCAAAAACCTCGGTGTCGGCCGTTAAATGGAGCTTTGTTAAACGTTTTGATAGCTCTGAAAAATGCTTCAATCATTTAGAAAAAAATAATTTTGTTTCTATTGTTACATCACCACACATAAAAGGTGAAAATAATGTTGTACTTCATAAAGGAGATTACACTAAATATAAAAAACTTGCAGTTTGGTTTGGAACAGAAGCAAAAGGAATTAGTGATCTAGCAGTGCAAAGAAGTAAGATGTGCGCTAATATTCCCATGTACGGAATGATAGAAAGCCTTAATTTAGGAACTTCTACAGGCATAGTTTTATATGAAATAACAAAACAACGCCGTGCATATCAAGAAAAAGCCAAAAGAGCGAAACAGAAAAAATCTATTTAAAGAAACCGCTAAATAAAAATCTTTAAGCTACCTTTTCCTTATCTGTAGGCTCTGGGTTAGCAGACACATAATCACGTACATCTTGTGTGATTTTCATAGAGCAGAATTTAGGACCACACATAGAGCAAAAACTCGCATGTTTTGCTGCATCAGCGGGCAAAGTTTCATCATGGTATTTACGTGCGGTATCAGGATCTAAACCGATATTAAACTGATCATCCCATCGAAACTCAAATCGGGCTTTGCTCATCGCATCATCACGATATTGAGCTCCGGGGTGTCCTTTTGCCAAATCCGCGGCGTGGGCGGCTATCTTATAAGTAATAACGCCTGTCTTTACATCATCACGATTGGGTAGGCCTAAATGCTCCTTCGGAGTAACATAACAAAGCATAGCACAGCCATACCAGCCAATCATCGCCGCGCCAATACTGCTGGTTATATGATCATATCCAGGAGCAATATCGGTTGTAAGTGGCCCTAGTGTATAAAATGGAGCTTCGTGGCATTCTTCTAACTGCTTATCCATATTCTCCTTAATCAGATGCATAGGCACATGACCAGGACCTTCAATCATTACCTGAACATCATGTTTCCATGCAATTTTAGTAAGCTCACCCAGTGTTTTAAGCTCTGCAAATTGCGCTTTGTCATTAGCATCTGCAATAGATCCTGGTCGCAAACCATCACCAAGAGAAAAGCTAACATCATAGGCTTTCATAATCTCACATATTTCCTCAAAATTAGTATAGAGAAAGCTCTCACGACCATGACTCATCATCCATTTCGCCATAATAGACCCACCGCGTGATACAATGCCAGTAACGCGCTCATTAGTTAAACGTATATAAGGCAGGCGCACGCCCGCGTGAATTGTGAAATAATCAACGCCTTGTTCGGCTTGCTCAATCAAAGTGTCGCGGAAAACTTCCCACGTTAAATCTTCCGCCACGCCATTTACTTTTTCAAGCGCCTGATAGATTGGAACAGTGCCAATGGGAACAGGAGAATTGCGAATTATCCACTCACGCGTATCATGAATATCCTTACCTGTTGATAAATCCATTACCGTGTCACTGCCCCAACGGATTGACCAAACCATTTTATCGACTTCCTCACCAATAGAACTCGTCACCGCAGAATTGCCTATATTTGCATTAATCTTCACAAGGAAGTTACGCCCTATAATCATGGGCTCTAATTCTGTGTGATTGATATTAGCAGGGATAATTGCCCGCCCTTGAGCAACTTCTTTACGAACGAACTCTCCTGTAATCAGCTCTGGTAAATTCGCGCCAAAATTTGCACCTTTTTTGGAATGGCCATGTGTTTGCTCACGACGTTGATTTTCACGAATGGCTATATATTCCATCTCTGGCGTGACTATGCCTTTACGCGCATAATGCATTTGAGTAACATTCGCGCCCTTCTTGGCTCTTAGTGGCTTTTCAGGACTAGCGGGGAATTTCTCATGCGTCAATTTGCGATTTTTTAGCTGCGCTTCATTTTTATATCCATTATCAATTGGCTTAACACTGCGCCCTTTAACATATTCAACATCGCCGCGATCCATTACCCATTTAAGACGAGTTTTCGGCAAACCCCGCATAATATCAAGCTCTTTATTTTCGTCCGTGTAAGGACCAGAAGTATCATAAACGGTAAGACTTTCACCGTTAGTTAAAGAAATCTCGCGCATGGGAACTCTTAAGTCTCCTACATATATTTTCTTAGACGCAATAAGCGAGCCTCTAGTTACATGCGTAGTTGACGGACAAACGCCAAAGCTTGGTTGATCTTTTGGTGTCATTGGATTTCCTTAATATTGCATATAATTACATGTAGTAAGTGTCTTTATTCATCTCACGAACTTCGAGGGTAACAGAACAATTCTTCAGTATATTCTTAACAGAATCATTCAATACGCCATACAAAGCAGAGCCGTATTTTTGTCTAGTTTCAACATCACGCCCTTCTAGTAATAACAGCGTAGTGTGCAGCATATGATCGTTGCAGCAACAATCACCAACAGCAACATAATTACACGCTATTGCTCTAGTTTTAATACGATCTTTTTCTATGCCCTGATCTGATAAAACATTATGTAATTCAGAAACAAGATCTGATATTTCAATTATTTCGCCAAGATTCTTAGAATATTCAACTATTATGTGTGGCATTTTTATGTTTCCTTTCCCTACGTTGATATTAATCAACAGGTTCTAAGGGTCTTCCCTCTTATCACGATCTTAAATCATGCACCCCTAAGGTTTTTTCATGTATCTCAACTTTGCCCTAATAAAGATAATTGTCAAGTGATGATAAAAGATTTATAACCGCTTTCACTATCTAATGATCATATATGAAACATAGGGAATAGATAAATCATGAGAAACCGTTTTGTCAGATGGGTTGTTTTCTTATTAATTGGTGTTGGTATAGGTGCAACAATTGGTTATTTCGATGCACAGAGTGAGATGAAAAACGGTGTCATAAAAACCTCTCCTGATGATATTTATAAAAGGAAGCCCAGCCGTAAAAAACCAAAAGATTTCACTGATATAGCAAAAAATTTTGGTGGTGAATTTACCTTAGTAAACCAAGATGGCAAAATTGTAACCCAAGATGATTTTTCTAACAGCTATAAACTTATATTCTTTGGATTTTCTTATTGTCCTGAAGTATGCCCTACAGAGCTTATGAAAATGACCTTAATATTAGGAGATTTAAAAGATGATATATCCACTAAGATTACGCCAATATTCGTTTCCATTGACCCAGAGCGCGACACTCCTGAGCAACTAAAACAATATGTTGAGCAATTTAACCCAGACATGGTTGGCTTAACTGGAACAAAAGAACAAATAGAAGCTGTTAAAAAATCGTTCCGTGTTTATGCATCAAAAATTGAGAATAAAGATATGGAAGGATACATGATGAATCACTCATCTTTTATGTATCTAATGGATAAGGATAATAAGCTTGTTGCTATGTATCCTGCTACTGATACGGCCGAAGATATTGCCGATGACATATATGCCCGTGGTTTATGATTCATTATTCTTTATAATTCATTATTCTAAGGCATGAACCTTAATCTTCAAGCAAAGATGCAAGTTTTAAGGCGTTTCTCATTGACCCTTTAACTTTAAGTTTGCCCGTCATAAATGCCATTGTAGGGTCTTGAGTACCATCAATTATTGCCTCCATAACACTTAAATCGCATGTGAAAATAATATCAGCATCTATATTACCCTCTATTATTGTTGCTGGATTTTGTTTTCCATCAACAGCGATAACCCCATCACCTCCAAAATCGAATTTAAAGGTTACACCTAAAGGTGGAGCATATTTAAGTTTTTCTTTAATTTTATTTTTTAAGTTATCAACAGACATAAATTCATTATACAGGGTTTTTCCCCAAAAATAAGCAACAAAAAAACAATATTTTCTTTTTACCTGTTTCAAAACCTGCAATGATATGATCGTAAATTCGAATCACTTGGCACTTTTCGTGCTTCGCTTACTACTATATTCAAGGTTTATAAAAGATGTCATGCAATAAGTTCGTAACATCAACATTGGTTGCTCTTTTGCTAGGTACAAGCTCTGTGTCTTATATTGCGCATGCACAAGAGCCTGAGCTTTACTTCTACCCAAAAAGTAAGTGGGTCGTAGAGCGTATAAATTCTAAACAAGAGCCAAATGGTATTTGCTCAATAAGTAACAAGCTTAATAATGGTTACATGCTTGAGCTATCAGGTAGTAAGCAGGGTATAAGCAATATAAATATAGATTTTCGCCAAAATGTTTTTCAGAAGAACTTTAAATATGAGATTCAATATATAATACCTGGGATTTCTAGAGCCATTATACCTTCTAGAGCTACTAGAGAAAATCTTATTGCCAGTGATTTATCAGAAAAGCGAGATTTTGCAAAAAATTTAGCATCAGCCGGCGTTCTTGATGTTCAAATCCGAGATAATAGTTTTCGTATATATCTTACAGGACTAAAAGCATCTATGTCACAATTTGATGATTGTGTTTCCCCTATAAAACTCCTTGCTAATAAAGATAAAAAATCGCCTCCTGCAAGTGGAAATGCCCTTATGGAAGATATAATGGAAACAGCCCCAGAGCTAGAGACAGAGACAGAACCAAAACTAACAAAGATTAAGGAAGATTTGGCTCCCCCTCCTCCTATACCAGTAGAAGTAGTTACCGCTGACCCTGTGATTTCTGAAGATAGCGTTGCTGAGGAAGGTGTGGCAACTGACCCTAGGAAGTTGCGCCCTAAGCCCTCTAACAGGCCACGTTACACGGAGATGATAGCTGAGAAGCTAAAACAAGAAAGTGAGCAATATAAACCGACAAAAAGCTTGGATCCTATTGTAAAACCGGAAGATAATATTCACGAAAAAGTGGATAGGATAGATGAGACTAGAGCCGTTCCAGCTTTACTAGATAAGCCAGTAAAAACATCTGCGATTATTGAAGCTCCGAATGAAACAACTATCAACAATGTTAGATCTCCAAAGGCTGTTTACCATATAACTAAAAATAAAGAGCCTATAGTTGTTGATTTAACAAAAGGTGCTGTAAATGTTGCAGATATAGAGCCCGCTGCAGGTCAGATTCAATCATCTATAATCAATGATGATTTTATTGCCATGCGCAATAAAATCTCAGAAATGGAAAAAGAACTTATATCAGTTCGTGAAAAAAACAAAATACTTGATGAAGAGCTTAAAATCGCGCTGCAAGATTCTGAAAAAGAAAGAATATCAGTTTCATCTGATAATTGGAATTTAGAGCGTGCTACCATGAAGTTTAATGAAGCAGAGCGTCAGATTATGCGCTTGGGTAGACAACTTCAAACGCAGCGCGCAGTTTGCGAACAGGAAAAAGCTAATCTTGAAAATATGCTATTTGATCCAAAACTAACTGATCAAAATCAATTGGCTAAGTTGGCCTTATTAGAAAAAGAGTTAGATGACACGAAATCTGAGCTTTACCGCCAAAAGCGTCAATATGAAGAACGAATAAGATTATTAGAACAACAACTAGAATCTCCCTAAAGATTATAGTTTGATGAGTTACTAAGTTACTGAGTTTTCTGCGTTATCTGTGTTTTTTATTTATTAACTTTTTGAGTTTACTGAGTAAGTTTTTTCTGCGTAAAAATATTAGGGTAATACTGAGTAAATACTAGAGTGTACTTATCTACTTTTACTGCGTAACAAAGGCCGGATCCCACCCCGGCCTTTTTTATTTAAAAAAAACAGAACCTCACATCACAACCCATGATCTAATAGATGTTACTATAGTGATTTAGCTTTATTTTAGGACAAAGTGCAAGTAACTTTACGTAAGGGATGCAATAACAAAGTCATAAAATAAATGCAAGCTATTACACTATCCATGCACCTCATCTAAATCACTAAAGCGCGTAACATTGCCATCAAAATGCATACGTACAGTACCGATAGGACCATGACGAGCCTTAGCAACAATACATTCACCTATATTAAGAGCGCGTTCACATTTTTCTTGCCACTTCATATGTTTATCTGTGCCAATATCAGGCTCTGAGCGGTGAAGGTAATATTCTTCACGATAAACAAACATAACAACATCTGCATCTTGCTCAATAGAACCAGATTCGCGTAAATCTGAAAGCATCGGGCGCTTATCCTCGCGCTGCTCTACGGCACGTGAAAGCTGTGATAATGCAAGAACAGGAATGTTTAACTCTTTGGCGATGGCCTTTAATCCACGGGTAATTTCAGAAACCTCATTAACGCGGTTAGCCTCACTTTGACGCGATCCACTACCACGCAAAAGCTGTAAGTAATCAACCACAACCATATCCAAACCATGTTGCCGTTTTAGCCTTCTTGCCCTTGTACGCACCGCGCCAATTGTAAGGGCTGGAGTGTCATCAATATATAATGGCACTTGTGAGAGCTGCTGACTTGCTTTTACGAAATTTTGGAAATCTTCTTGTTTAATATTCCCCTGCTTAATTGCATGACTAGAGATATTGGCAACATCTGCTAATATACGTGTTGCAAGCTGATCAGCAGACATTTCAAGAGAGAAAAAACCAACTCTTGCGCCTTCTTTTCCACCACTTTTAGCAAAAATTCGCGCCGAGTTAAAAGCAATATTAGTTGCAAGTGCAGTTTTCCCCATTGAAGGGCGACCTGCTAAAATCACTAAATCAGAAGGATGAAGCCCACCTAGTTGTTTATCCATGTCACGAAGACCAGTAGTATATCCTGTAACATGACCTTTTGTCTTGAATGCTTTTTCTGCAATCTCAATAGAAACCATTACAGAATCACGAAGCGAAGCAAATCCACCCGTAGTCTCACCACTTTCTGCCAATGAGAATAACCGCGATTCGGCTTGTTCTATTGTATCCGTAGCAGAAGATTCTAAACGCAGATCATGAGCATCATTAACAATGTCTTCACCTAAGCTAATGAGTTCTCTGCGCATAAATAATTCATAAATCGTTTGTGCGTAATCACGCGCATTTATTACACTTATTACGCTAGCAGCTAAATCAGCAAGATAGACCCCTCCTCCAAGCTCTGACAAATCATCATCTTTTTCAAAATAACCCTTCAAAGTAACGGGTGATGCGGTTTGACCACGCTCAATAAATTGAGAAATTGCCGTATAAATACGTTGATGAACTGGCAAATAAAAATGTTCAGCTTTTAACAAGTCAGAAACTTTTTCATAAGTAGCATTATTAACCAAAATTGCACCAAGCAATCCTTGCTCTGCCTCTTGATTATGAGGGGAAACCCGATAATGCAGATTATCATCTTGCTCAAACGCCGTTGCTTGCGCGCCGACAATAGATTTAAATACTGTGTCACTACTCATAAAAAAAAACTAACAGATGACTAAGGTCTCCGCTAGTTCTTAATTTTTTTATATATTGTGAATATCGGGGATAATTACAATAAAAGCTATAAGTGCCCGCTAGTTCTTAGCTTCTTTTGTGTCTTCTTGACCTTCAGATTTTTCCTCTTGTGTATTCTGGTCTTTTTCAGAAACATCATCAATTGATGCCTTTACTTCTTCCTGATCATCAGAGTTATCTGCGATCAACGCGCGACCCGTTTCCGCTTGAATCTTTGCCTCTTCTAAAGACCGAGCAACATTTATAATCACTTCAACCTTAACCTCGGGATGCAAGGAAATGTCAACTGGGATCAGGCCAATAATTTTTATATTTTGATTAAGCTGAACCATATTGCGTGATATTGACTCCTTTGTATGATCTGAAACAGCCTGAGCAATATCCCGCGATGTAACAGAACCAAAAAGCTGTCCAGATTCAGATGCCTGACGAATAACTGGAGCTTTAACACCTGCGATCTTCTTAGCAAGGTTTTCAGCCTCTTTCCTATTCTTTTCATTATCAGCTTCTATAATTTTCTTTTGAGCTTCAAAATAAGCAATATTTTCCTTGCTAGCACGCAAAGCCTTTTTCTGCGGTAAAAGATAATTCCTAGCATATCCAGGCTTTACACTAACCACTTCGCCAAGCTCACCAAGCTTTTCTACGCGCTCAAGCAATATAACTTGTGTAGATGATGACATAATTTTTCTCCAAACTAAATATTACCGACGAGCTTGATGGCTCTGATCGGTGTCATGTTGAACATAAGGTAATAATCCCATATAACGTGCGCGCTTTATTGCCTTTGCAAGTTCACGTTGCTTCTTTTGAGATACAGCAGTAATACGGCTAGGGATAATTTTCCCGCGCTCAGAAATATAACGGCTTAATAAACGCGTATCCTTCCAGTCAATTTGTGGCGCATTAGGACCAGTAAACGGACATGTTTTTTTACGACGGAAAAACGGACGTTTAACAGTTGGAGCATCAGCAGCAGACATTACGCGGCCTCCTTATCATTTGTTTTTTTACTATCTAATTTTAGATTTTTATCATCACGAGAACCTCTATCCATCACAACAGATGGTCCTTCAGATAATTCCTTTTCGCGAATGGTTATAAAACGAACTACATCTTCATTCAAGCGCATCTGGCGTTCCATTTCGTGCAAGGCCTGCGCTGGAGTGTCAAGCTCCAGAAGTATATAATGACCTTTACGAGCTTTATTTATACGATAAGCAAATGACTTAAGCCCCCAAAACTCAGTTTTGTGAACTCTACCTTTTGCATCTGTAATAATTTTAGAAAAATTCTCAGTCATATCTTTGACTTGAGATTCAGTAAGATCTTGCCGTGCAATAAACACAGTCTCATAATAAGGCATGTTTCTTCCTCCCGGGTTTGATGCTGTAATATATAAATAATACCCACAGCGCAGCCAGCAATGCCTAAATCGCCAGCGAGGTTAATTAAAGTGGGCAGACTATAGAGATATTGCAAAAATACGCAAGTTTTTTTTATAAGTTTTATGAAAAAATATACAAACTAAGACACGATCCAAAATTCACAATGCTGTATTACTATTAGAAGACTGCGCTATATGAGAAGCGACAAAGCGCGACCAGCTAACCTCTTTACCCTCAGCCCTATATTTACTAATACCATCACGCAACATACACTCTAATTCTTCGCGGGTTAACTTATCATTTTTTAATGCGTTGCGAAATTGCTTTATAGCCATACACGCAAAACCTGCATAATCAGAGTTAACACTATTATGTTCTGAAAAAGTTTTGTAAGCATATGACATTTCTTCTATAATGCCCCTCACTTCGCGCCTTATATTACGCTCTACCATGATAACCTCCCTCATATTTAAATTTTAGAATGTGCCCAAAAATAAATATATAACTGTATGGCAAACCATTCTTACACCTTGTAAACACAAAAACCTTCTAACCGCTAAAGACATAATATTTGTAATATTATTACAATAATACATCTAAGAAAGTAATAATCGCACAAAAATAATATATAAAGCAAATATAAACTCTATTTGCATACATTAGTAACTGTTGACAAAATCTATTTTTCTCATAGTTTCTTGGGCTGTAACTTAAAAAATTATGCAGTAGAAAGGCACAAAATTATGGCTTTAGCATTTGTTTTCCCAGGGCAAGGTTCACAATTTAAGGGCATGGGCAAAGATTTATTCGAAACTTACTTAGAGGCACGTGAAACCTTTCAAGAAATTGACGATGCGTTATCACAAAATCTAAGTACCATGATGTTTGATGGTGATGAAGCAGATCTTAATATAACAGAAAACACTCAGCCCGCCTTAATGGCCGTATCAATGGCAGTGGTTAATATTTTGAAAAAACAGGGTAATATAGATCTAGGAAATATATGTTCTTTTTTTGCTGGTCACTCACTAGGGGAATATTCAGCCCTTACAGCCGCAAATGTTATATCTCTTAGAGATTGTGCCAAGCTGCTAAAACTCCGTGGTAAAGCAATGCAAAGTGCTGTTCCCATCGGTGTTGGCTCTATGGCCGCCATTTTAGGGTTGGATTTTGATAAAGTGACAAAGATTGCCTCGGAAGCCGCTAATAACGAAATTTGCACAGCGGCAAATGATAACTCCGTCGGGCAGGTAGTGGTTAGCGGACATAAAGCTGCAATTGAGCGAGCAATGGCACTTGCCAGTAAGCATGGAGCACGCAAAACCGTTATTTTACCGGTAAGCGCGCCGTTTCATTGTGAACTTATGGCACCTGCCACCAAAACCATGGCTGCTGCTTTACAGGAAACAAACTTTAATACTCCATCTGCACCTGTTGTGGCTAATGTAACTGCTAGAGCAGAAACAAATCCTGATACGCTTAAAGAACTGTTAGTTAAGCAAATAACAGGAACTGTGCGTTGGCGCGAATCAGTGCTGTATATGCGCGATAACGATGTTACAGAAATGATAGAAATTGGAGCCGGAAAAGTTCTAAGCGGCTTAGCAAGAAGAATTGATCGCTCTATCGCTTGCGAATCTGTTGGCTCTCCAGAACAAATTGAAAAACTAATCGAAAGGTTAAAGTGATAATTTACGCAACATTATGATGGTTATAAACAGGATCATTTGACGCATCATGATCATTATTAAATTCTTGCCCGAGCGCTGGTTTTTCCTCTTGCATTTTAGGAGCTGCTGGAAGCCATAAGCGTTTTTGTGCTTCATCTATATTTTTAGCAGTCGCAAACAATGCCTGAGATGCACTATTATGATTTAAAAATTCACCATGAGTCATTCCTGCCTCATAAATAACATCTGTTAAATCCGACAATGCAAATAAATCGCCAAAATCCACCTGAATGAATTGACTATTATCATCTATAGTTTCCTGAATATTTTCTAAAACACTTTGTAAGACGTTCAATAGTTCAGAACGTCGCTGTTTTGTGCAAGTATCTCTTGTTGTATGAGCAGCTTGCGCCTCTAGGCACATTTTACGCAACTCCTCAATCTGATGATCTATACCGATTTCATACTGACCATAGACAGGGTCACTATCAAGCAAATCTTCTATTGGCGCTAGAATCTGTTGGAAAGTCTCCACCTCAATATTAACAACAGGACGTTGCTGCAAAGCCTGATCACTAAGCGCGGCATCAGCAGCCTTAAAAAACTGTTGTTTCATATTCGCAGATATGCTCATTACTCTATCTCTACCATATTTTTATATAGAAATGCATAAAAATAACCCAAATGCCTATTTTTTGCGCAGATATACGCCCAACTTAGGATTATGTCAACAAAATACATTCCCTCTAACTTAATTGCTTACAAAAGCTATATATACTTTCATATATGTATAATATAAGAAAAAAATAATACTATTTCCCTATGGCTTTACAAGCATATTTCTAACGTTTAAATCATATAAGTAAATATATAGAAAAAAGGTTAATAAAATATGTTTGATTTTACAGAAAAATGTGCATTGGTAACTGGTGCAACTGGTGGAATTGGTGGAGAAATTGCAAAATCCCTACATGCACAAGGTGCAATAGTTGGTATATCCGGCCGTAATAAAGATAAACTAAAATTATTAGCCGAAGAACTAGGAGAGCGTGTTCATGTGCTACTTGCTGACCTGTCTAATGACGGAGCAATTAAAGATCTTGTTAAGCGTGCTGATGAAGCCATGGGTAAAATTGATATTCTAGTAAATAACGCAGGACTAACCCGTGATGGACTTTCCATGCGTATGAGCGCTGATGACTGGCAAGATGTACTAGATGTAAACTTAACCGCTCCATTTAGGCTTGCTCAAGCAGTGCAACGCGGCATGATGAAGCGCAGATCTGGTAGGATTATTAATATTTCTTCTGTGGTTGGCGTTACCGGAAATCCAGGGCAATGTAACTATGTTGCCTCCAAAGCAGGTATGATTGGATGGAGCAAGGCAATGGCTGCTGAGCTTGCATCACGTGGTATTACTGTTAACTGTATTGCACCAGGGTTTATTGCCACGGCTATGACTGATGCCCTTACAGATGATCAAAAAGCAGCGATAAACGCTAATATCCCAGCAAAGAAAATGGGCACTAGCTCTGATATTGCCGCGGCTGCCATTTTCCTTGCTAGTGATGAGGCTGGCTATGTAACAGGTCAAACTATTCATGTAAATGGTGGCATGGCAATGATTTAATGTAGTGCGCACAGGTTGATCATATCTAACTTTGGAAATATGCTATAGTCAATTACAGCCTATATGAACTTAAAATCCATATGTTAAATCATATGTAAAAAGAATCATGTATAAAAATTTGACAATTATTCACTACTTATCAGCAATTCTGCAATCTGAACAGTATTGAGCGCAGCCCCTTTGCGTAAATTATCAGCAACGCACCAAAAATTAATACCGTTTTCAACACTGATATCCTCGCGCACGCGGCTAACATATACATCATCATCGCCTTGAATCTCTTGCTGAGTTACATATTCCAAGTCTTCATTTTCTAGATCAACTAGAGTTATACCTTTAAAATCACGAAAGAGATCCCTTGCCTGAGCGGCAGATAACTGATCTTCAAGCTCAACATTTACCATCTCTGCATGACCAACAAATACCGGAATACGTACACATGAAGCACAAACCTTAATTGAAGGATCAAGTATTTTTTTAGTTTCTACGACCATCTTCCACTCTTCTTTGGTCATACCATCATCCATAAATATATCAATCTGAGGAATAGCATTAAACGCAATTTGCTTAGGATAAATATTTGGCGTTGGGGTCTCATTCATATAAATGCCCTTAGTCTGGTTAAATAGCTCGTCCATTGCCTCTTTTCCTGAACCAGAAACAGATTGATAAGTACTAACTACTACGCGCTTTATATTTGCAGCGTCATGAAGGGGCTTTAACGCCACTACCATTTGAATAGTTGAACAATTCGGATTGGCAATAATTCCAGTTTTTGTATGCTTAGAAATAGCTTCGGGATTAACCTCTGGCACTATTAACGGTACGTCAGGAAACATTCTAAAATGACTTGTGTTATCAATAACAACCGCACCAGCCTTAGCGGCAATAGGCGAGTATTTAGCCGATACAGCACCTCCTGGAGAAGACAGCACAATATCAACCCCTTTAAAGTCAAAATTAGCAAGATCTTGAACCTTTATATTGCTATCGCCAAAAGAAACTTCCTTACCAACAGAACGACTAGAGGCAAGAGCCACCAAATCATCAACAGGAAAATTCCGCTCATGCAAGATATTTAATAATTCTCGACCGACATTTCCTGTCGCTCCTGCAATCGCAACTTTGTAACCCATTTTTTACTCCTAAAAAATTTCTTGCCTATGGATAATTTAACGATTGTGATACTCTAATATTTGTTTAAAAATCAAGCCTTTCATAAAAAATACCTCATAAATAATGGATAAAACTAAAGAAAATAAAATAAAAGAATTAGAGGCCGCTGTCATACAAGCGGATTCTCTGGCTCAGCAAAAATCAAACTTTCTAGCAACAATTAGCCATGAAATAAGAACACCAATGCAAACCATCTATGGCTTGCTTGAGCTGATAGCTGCAGAAAAGCCTAATGATAATATAGCAACCATGGTTAAAACTGCTCAAGATGCGGCGAGTAATTTGCTGGAAATTCTTGATGATGTTCTTGATGTTGCCAAAATGGACGCTGATGCAATGGAGCTTGATATTTATGAAGTTCCAGTGCGCTTGCTTGTTAGGGGAATGATTGAGGCTCTATTGGTAAAAGTTCGCGGGGTTAGCGTAAAACTTATTGATGATATAGAATCAGATGTCCCCTTCGTGATTCTCGGCGACCCTAAACGCCTTCGCCAAATTATGATGAATCTATGCGGTAATGCACTAAAATTTACTCATAAGGGACAAGTAACCGTACGTGTTAGTACAAAAGTGCAGCATATTAAACCCGCAAAAGGAGCTTTAGGGCTACGTTTTGAAATTATTGATACCGGCATTGGCATGAGTAAGGAAGTATGTAGCAAGCTATTTACCTCCTTCACCCAAGCCGATAACTCAACATCTCGCAAATATGGTGGTACGGGACTTGGTCTTTCTATATCTAAAAAACTTGTAGAGCTTATGGGCGGTAAAATTGGAGTAACAAGTATAGAAGGCAAAGGCTCAGTCTTTTGGTTTGAGATACCAACTGAAGAAGTAAAAACCGATGAAAGCCGTATTGATTTACCTAATCTTGATGGAATATCTGTTTTATCAGTTGAGGATCACCCCCAAGGTGCAAAAGAAATAATAGGTTCACTTAGCTCTATGGGGGCAAAAGTAGAGCATTGCATAAGCTGTAAGGAAGCAATATCTCTAGCACAAAAACGCCCTTTTGATGTTGCTGTTATAGATCAGGGGCTGCCAGATGGTCTTGGTCTTGACCTTATAAGAGAGCTTATAAATATTCGACCATATATGGGAATAATTATGTATACAGTGCGCGAAGATATTGGTTTATCACATAGCCTGCATTCGCTAGGTGCGCTTTACCTTACAAAACCAGCTAGCAGAGCTGGTCTTGGAGAAGCAATAAAAAATATTGCACGTAAAAATATGGGAAATATTAAAAGACATGCAAAATTACTAATAGCAGAAGATACAGAATCTATTCGCGACATTTTAAGAAGACAACTTAATCATTTAAATGTTGATGCCGACTTTGTTAGCAACGGTAAAGAAGCTATTAAATCCCTTAATACTGGCAAATACGATATTTTAATTACTGATCTACACATGCCCGAGATTGATGGTTATGAACTGGTAAAAGCCATTAGAAGTCAAAAAACTAAGATAAGCAAAAAATTTCCTGTGGTAGTACTAACTGCTGATGTACAAATAACCCAGCGCAGAAATTACATGGATCACGGCTTTGATGAATATTTACTTAAACCTGTATCATTAGGACAACTTCGTGGACTTTTGGTACGTTGGCGCTTGCTTGATGAAAAAAATGAAAAACAACAAATAGCAAATAAAAATCATATAAAGGAACAAAGTCATTCTATAGACCGCAACTGTCTCATTGAAAATATCGGCGCGATTGATGAAAATACTATGGAAATGATGAATATGTTTGTTGATATGAGCACTCCGCTAATTGTGAAAATAAAAGATGCGCAAATTAGAAAAGATCATCATAAACTATTTGAACTTGGTCATAGCCTAAAAGGCGCTGCACGCTCTGCTTGTTGTAACATCTTGGGCGATCTTGCTGCTCAATTAGAAGAAATATCATCAATCGAAGGTGATTCATCTAAATGCGTTAAAGATATTATTCAAGAATTTGAAAAAGTGAAGATGGATATAGATAATCTCTTAGATTAAAAATATGTCCAGCTATAAAATTAAGGACAATTTGCAGCCGCTTCTTCGCCATCACTATCACCATTATAAACTGCCGTAGAGTTAATACGCATACGAACCCTAAAGCATCGATATCCCGATGGGCATTGGGTTTCAGCGGGTGCATCACTATCAAGACTAACAGCCCCCCCCAAAGCATCAATAACATCTGCTTCACACTCCTCAAACTCATCATCAAGTTTCTGCAAAGCCGTATTTATAAATGCATCGCTTTTATTGGTCTGCGTCCAAAAATAAACACCGTCAGTTCCATTATAATATTGCCAATCCTCAAACAAATCAGGTGGCGGAGGCAAAAATTTACCTGATGTCCCTTTAAATATAAAAGCATGATTTACATCATTATTTCCAGGATCACCAGGACATCTAATATCTTTTACCAAGCGCCCTGAAGTTGGACCTACTGTCGCGGTAGAATAATGCGCCGAATTTGGCTTAATTGGAAAATTGCGTCGTGCATTAGGATCTGTTCCACTTGAGGATATATCTATAGTAGTATCACCTTTTCGGTAGGATAAAACACATTCTTGAATAGCAGAACGCACAGAGTCAATTTGACTTTTTAATGCTAAAACAACGCGAAATGTTCCTTGAGAGGAAGTTTGCTGACTTGATGGCTCTACAAAAGTTAATGTCAACGCTGCAAGCAACGCAATAGCAATAAGGATATATACCAATGCGCTACCTTTATCTTTAGTCTTTTCAAAAATAAGAGCCATAATAAAATTAACGCTCTAATACTACATGATAATAAACATAATCACCTGCACCACCATTTTGAAAACACCCAAATGGCTGACCATCGAATGATCCCGAACCATCGTCTATATCAGGAACATCAGTAGTTGGCATAACATAATCAGTATTACCATCATCATACATGCGGCTTGTATACTGAGATGAACGATCTGCGCTTAATACTGGAATTGTTGTTCCCATGCCATATTCATCATTTATTTTAGAACAAATAGATTGTTTTATTCCAACCAAATAGGCAATTATATCATTACCCCCCACACCAGAAGTTGATACGTCGGGAACTTCAAGCTCTGCATTAAATACCCACTGTCCTGGATTTCCTGAAACCATTATATCATCAGGAGCTGGAACATAAGTAGCCCCACCACCTTGTGGGTGAAAAACACCAATAGATGAAGAATCTAAGGTAGAAAACTCACTAGGGCGATTAAACCTTATTTCATCAGCATCTATGCCTGAAATAATCATTCTCACGATTGCTGTACTAATAGATGCTGGATATTGTGCAATTTGTGCACTACTTATCTTGTTTGTTTCACTACTAGCATTACCACCGCTAGATCTTGTTGATGAAGTAACTGCATATGATAGGGCTGCAAATAAAGCAACCGCAATCAAGATCAAGAACAAAACATTGCCATCTTCCTGGCTTTTGGCATCTGATATATATTTACGTGAATTTTTAAATATCATAAAATTCTTTCTATTTATTGAAACCATTATTCAGACACAATTTTTTCAACTGATACCTTATATATCTTTAAAGATGCCGTAAGAGGGCTTTGCTTACACTCTTTACCAACACAAAGTCTTTCAACATTAACCCGCCATCCCAAGCCACCATTTTGGATATGCCCTATTGCCTCACGAAATTGTCCAAATTGAGCTGTTGACCTAGCAAACACGTCTATACTAGAAGAATTATTCTTTATTTCAAGACCTTTATATATATTTTGTAAATTATCGACAAATGACTTTATTTCACTTATTGATACTGGTTTATCCTGTATCTTAGGAACGACAGGAGAAAGTGCTTTAGATTCATCAAGTTTTACTGAAAGCTCAGCTACTTCTTGTAGCTTGATACTTGTATATAGCCCTAAAGACGCTGCTACCCCCCATATAATAGCAACAATCACCAAAACAGACTTGCTGGTATTTTGCGGTAGATTTTCAAGAAATAAGTTAGCATTATCCAAAGACCTAAAACTAAGCCAGCCCTTAACCATAGCCCAATTAATATTTTTAAAATCAATTTTCTTCATATCATACCTCAAGAAACAATCCAATCTAGCTCACTTTTTCCCCTTAAGCCGCACATTACCGTTATCTTCTTTTACAATAACTGGAGCATTAACAATTAAACGCCCGCCTACTATTGCACGAAAAGTAGTATCTTTTTGCGCTTGAATAGATAGAGCCCTTGGAACAATGGCTTCCCACTCTGTGCGACCTCCTAAAACCTCATAGCGTACTAGATAACCATCTGATTTTGCTAAATTATCAAGTAATTGTTGAATACGAACCATATGCTTAATTGTATCGCTTTGCATAACCCTTGCCGCTTTTTCCATTAATTCCAAAGCAGCCTTATCTGTTTGCGCCTTAACCGCATCAAGATCACTTTCTACAAATCTCATAGAAATCAAACTGCTGATAAGGAGTAAAACTGAAACTAAACTTACAATTAAACCAGAGTAGAATAATACTCGTACCATGTTGCGTGACAATTTTTCGGTGTGAAGAGTTCTGCTATGCCACGGCTTTATGTCTGCAACCTTAGAGTTTATAGTAACAAAATTAGCGTCCATGCTTTGCACGCGTGGTAAAATTGTTCGTGATGCCCCTAAAAACACCTGCATACGACCAGTTTCCGAATCCCAGCGCAAAGCAGAAGCCAAACCCTCTTGCTCATAAATATAAACTGTTTCCTTATCCCAATGCTCACTACCACCAGGAAGAGCCGCTGCCAAAGGACACCAACTATCTGGATTGGACGCCAAAGATGATGAAGGACAAGCCAAATACCAAATTCTTCCCTCATCAATTGAGTAACAATAATGCACTTTTTCAGTTCCACATGCCTGTGCAGCAGCATTCCATACCGCCTCATCTTCTACACCCAAGACATGAGGCAATGACCCACCTATAAGATCGGCAGGTAAATAAGGTTCAAGATCCTTAACTTCATAATCAGTATTTTTATCAGACATACCAGCAAACTTATTAGACTTAATTCCAATATTGCTTTTTTCTTGTCCTTTTATATTTTTTAGCTGGTTTTCTTTTGCTCCGCTCATACTATATTGCCCCTTGCATAAGACCGCCCATCATTGAATCCATGCTCATGTTCATAACTGTCAGGGCGTATATTGCACTACCGAATGCCACCATTAGGAATACTCCTGTCAATAAGAACGCAATCCACACGATAAATTTATGTCTAGTTTTTGCCGAGACCGCGCGCATTTCAGCAATAGACTCCATCACTGTAGCAACCTGACCAAGATCAGACAAGCCTGCTATTTCTAGACGTTCTGCACGGGTTAAAGGCTTTCTATCCAAAGCCACACCCAAACCAACTCCACGTCCCAAATCATAAGAAGATTCTTCCCAATAAGCAGAAACTTCAGGTGATCCTGATGCTTCTTGCGATTGCTTTAGAGCAATATCTATAGGAACTGCTCCCCTTAACATACGGGCACATGCCAACATAGAATCTGCAAAAGCTAAATCCCTTAGATACGCTCCTATTAAAGGTATTTTTCGTACTAATTTAGCTGTCGGCCAATCCTTCCTACCGCGATTTAACCAAAAAGACAAAATACACCAGGCTAGAAATACACCTATACCAACTGAAGACCATATTAGAATATCCCAAGTTAATTCTAAATTATTAACCACATATTCAAATTTTTCTTTTTCTTCCGGTTTATCAGGGGGATTATCCCTAAACCATCCTAAAACCATATCTTTACCTGCCCATAGCGAGGTAACAATTGTAAACACATCAAAGCCAATCCATGACATGGTTCCAACGACCGCTCTGGTGTTTTTTCTCTTTTCTGTAATAGATTGTATAGCATGCGGAATTCCCTCACTTAGACGGTTTGCCCTTTCTGAACCAGCTAGAATAGCCAGTGTCCCATGATCAAATATATTAAGAGCTTTGAGTGCGTCAATTACGCCTAACCCACGCGCTAGAGCCTCACGAGCGGGAGCAAGAATATTCTGCCTTCTTGGATTTGTTTCTGCTTGAATCATCTTCCACAAAGCAACCCCTGGTGATGTTGTATGGGTTCTAAACTGAATCCCGCGCAATAATTGCACCTGCCACCATGCAGAACGCGCTAATAAACGCTCTATCGGGGATCTAGAATAGGGACGAATATTCAAAACATAACCACCCTTTTTAGTAATAGCAGAGCGTACATCATCAATAGTCGGCAGGAAAAACGCCTCCTTAACCGTTTTATAACCGGAGCGCGTTTCATATGCTATTTCTGCAAGCCACTGTTGCATGCTCTTTCCATCATCGTCGAAATTAATTAATTAATTAATTAATTACACAATAGAGTTAATCTTCGAGATATGAAAGTGCTGCCCTTGGATCAACTAGACCTGAATTAACCAAATCAACTAGACCTTCTTTTCGTGTATGAATAACAACACCCTCTTCTTGAAGTATATTATTCACATTACCTGTTAAAGATTCGTAAATATTATTGCGTTGAGAAGGTCCTAATGTAATTAAAAGCGCATCTAATAGTAAAGTTCGACCTGAAATACCAGTTCTACTGCATAAGTCGCAACCACTAGAATTATGTGTATGGACAACTTGATCAGGCTCTATACCAATATGTTCTAACATATTTTGATCCAATATATCACTTGCCTTGCTCTTATGTGCACAGCCCTGACATAATGTTCGAACTAATCTTTGATTTAAAATTGCTCCGACCTGCTGAGCCAAAGTATAAGTTGATGCTCTTTCACGAGTAAAAGGCATAAGAGAGCGAAGGCGCTCAAATGTTTGAAGCGCAGTATCGGCATGAATTGTTGAAATAACTGTATGACCAGATTCAGCGGCTCTTAAAGCTGTTTCCACTGTATCAGAATCACGCATCTCTCCTATTACGATATAATCAGGATCATGACGCATAGCCGCTCTTATCAGATCTGCAAATTCACCACCTTGCATTCCAGGTCTTACCTGCCACTGCGTAGCATAGCGCAGCTCATACTCAATAGGATCTTCAATAGTTAGAACATGCTTACGCCTACGATCAATTTGCTGCACACATGCGTAAAGTGTAGTTGTTTTACCTGAACCAGTAGGGCCTGATAGCAAAATCAAACCACCGCCACCCTTAATTTCAGGAGATAACAGCTTTGACAAATATTCAGCAACATCCTCATGACGGCAAAATAACTCATCAAAACCTTTAAGAGAGGCTCTATCTAACAAGCGCAAGGTAAGCTTTTCTCCATCTTGCGCTTGAGGACCAGCAGCAACGCGAACATCAATCGAGCGTCCTTGCCATTGGAAACCAAAACGTCCGTCCTTAGGCATTACACGATCTCCGAAGTTAAGACCTGCGTCACGTTTAAGCAAAGTTGTTAACCTTGCCATAGCATCAGCAGGAAGCAGGTGCATTGGCATTAAATCACCATCAATGCGAAACTGTATCCAGTTTGGTGCATCGGGATTATTATCTTGCACCAAGTGAATATCAGAAGCGCGCATCTGAAGGGCTTCGGCCATTATATCGCGTTGGAACTGATTAAGCAGCAATCCATTATCAATATCATTAAGCCATAAAGATAATGTTTTTTCACTGCGATCAGCAGATAAATCCTGCACAGCACGTAAAGTTTCAATTAGCTCTTTGCGATCCCAAACCTCTATTTCAACCTTTTCAACCTTTAAACCTGTGCGCTTAGCCGTTGATATAAGAGCATCAATCTGACGTTCATTTAAATCATGTAATGGCGCAACCTTTAAAACTCCGTCACTAAGCCCGATAAGGTGAATACGCAAAGGAAGCCATAATTGAACAGGCAGTATGGAACGAAGCTGATCTCCTGTTGCTCTATCCTTAATTGCTTCATCTTCTAGATCAGATGGTACTGACGCACCTGCCATATCTAGCAATTGCTCAGTAGAGCGTGAAATACCCTGCTCTAACATTAGAGCTCGTTCTTTTTGCACCATATCAATATAGCGCTCTCGTCCTTCATCTAATTTAAATTTTGTATTCTTATACAGGCGATCTTCACTCATTTGTAATTATCCATTATAGACATTATAGGGCTGCTAATATCTGGTTGAAGAATTAGTCCCATTATATGAACTGTTATTTTGAACTTGCCCATATCCACCACCGGAGACAGATTGACCACTGATTCCCCTATTAGAACCCTGACCATTAGCTAAATTTGTACCATTTTTGTTGTAAGATTGTTGAGTAACTCGGTTAACAGAAGATAAAGATCTATCAAATAATAACAAAATTCGATCCTCGCCATTAGCAAACTCAATGCCATTTTCCTGTATTGCTACCTCCCACATAATTCCACCTAGCATAACATCTTTGTTATTATGAATTAAACGGCTACCCCCTGGGCCATTTACGATTGCTCTCTTAGCGGAAAAAGAGGTAATTTTCAAACCATCTAAAGCGCTAGAAGCATTTATCGACGAACTAGAATCACCCTGATGCTTAAAACTATCACTGCGCTCTATATTTTGGTCTTTTGATTTTTTTCTCTTTGAAGTTACATTTGAAGTTACATCTTTGCTCTCAATAACTTTCGTAGGAGATTTTGACAAAACTATAGCCTTTTGATCTTGACTTACAACCTTTAGAGCCCTGCCCCTAACTGGTAAAATCAAAATACCACGCGCACCGCTATGAACAATTTGCACATCATCAAGAACATCACCTATTCGCGTTGGAGACCATGTCATTGTAAGTGGGCAGGCTTGTATCGGCTGTAATGTTAGACCTTCTGAACAACCACTGCCTGAAAGGCTTAAACCATTGTCTGAACCTGATATTTTAATCTTATCAAGAGTTAGAGCGGAATCCCCTGTATTTACAAGTGAGACTGTTATAGTCGAAGCCGCAGTTACAGTTTCACCAAAATTCACCTCTTTTTGTGACGATACTAAAAGACCGCGCCCTGGAACAGCCTCTGGAAATATATCTGCTTCATCAACATTATCAGGATTATAGTCACCACTAAGAGTAACGCTAGCAAGCGCCGTTGCACCATCATGACGAACCACCAAAACACCTGTGGCTGGCCCTTTTTGCTTTGGCTCCCAAGTTACTGTTGCAATACATGCCTGACCTGCCTTTAATTCTTTGCAATCAGCATCAACACTAAAGCCAGCACTATTCGCAGAATTTATCGAAACATCATCAATATGAATTGGATTAGATGTTATATTTCTCAATATCACAGATTCAACAAGTGTCTGACTTGACCCTAAGGACCCAAACTCAATTTTGTTGGGGATAGTTTCAATATCGCTTGCTAAACGATCAGCAGAATCACCATTTGCCTCTATATGACCAGATAATGTTGACGTAACAAGGCGAGAACGACCGCTATGCAGCATCAACATTTCTAGCCTCCAAGCTCCTGGTTGAAGCCCTTTAACAGAAATAGCAACGGCACATTCTGCTCCTGGAGGTAGTGGCGCACCCTGACATTGATTTAATGACACATTTGCCGAGGCATTAGATGAAGGGTAAAGATTTATCTGCCCTGTTTGGATAGGTTGTCCACCCTCATTACGAAACAAAACAACAACCTGAGAAGTTGCCCCAATTGCAATATTACCACCATCTATAGAAGGCTTAACCGCGACAAGACCAGAAGTTCCACCACTTGAAACACGCCCTGAGGGGGCATCAAATCCCGGATATTGTGCGCGCGCATCATCGCCACTTGTCAGTAGCAAAAATATAGCTAATAAACACGCCATAATATAAAAATAAAATTTGCACATAGCCATTATATAACGAACGAAAGTTCTATTTAAGATACATCTCAACAATTAAGAAAAGATGACAAAGCCCAAGAAAGAGCCTTGCGAATCACATTTTACATCATTTTTCTGTGGAAAAATAGACTTTATACATAATAGAAAGACGTGCTTCCTGTCATTTATCCGATGTGTAAACAATAACACGGGGTTTCAATAAAAAAACCAACTCTGTATTAGATGTTTTAACCGTTCTAGAAGTTGAAATAAAAGGAGAATCAAAACCTGGTCCCTCATTATCAAATTCATCACTTTCACGAACCAAACCAGCAATAAGTAAAGAATCCCCAGGGCGAATTCTCACCTGTGTAGAAAGCTCACGCTCAGTTGTTTGTGGTAATTGTAAAGTGGTGCCATCAGCATCAAAATCTTGAAAGCGCCTGAACTCATCAAGATTTATCTCAATATCACTATAGATTGTTGCATTATCCCAATTACTTGAGATCGTAAGAGTAAATCCTGTATCAACAGAATCAGTCTCGGTTGAAACTGCGGTTTGCCCATTATTAGTAATAGTTCGTGTTAGGGATGATACATAATTAACAGTATCTGCCGCGCGTAAAGTAGCTGTTGAACCGGAAAGCACAGTTATTTGTGGCTGTGATATGGTTTTCACCGCACCATATTCAGAAATAAACTGCAACACATCATCAGAACCGAAACTAACATCACCCGTAGAAGGTAAACCAATACTTATAGGGTTAAAATCTGCGCCAACCGAACCAGGAACACTAATACCGGCCGCATATTTACCAAAAGATCCTATATTCTCCCAATCTATCCCGGTTGAATTACCATTGTTCAAAGAAACTTCCCAAATATATACCTCAAAAACTATCAATGCTGTACTGGCTCTAACACGTTGAAAATATCTATTAGCAAGCTCAGCAGTTCTGTTTGTTGCTTCATATATGATAGTGCGCGTAGACTTTTCTGTTATGGGAGTAGTTTTAGTAATAGCACGAAGACCTGATGCTAGATTGGTCAATATATCAGTCTCTCCACCAACAGGAGGAACAGTAACAGTAAATGTTTGAGTATCCTTAACTGTTAACATACCATCGCTATACGAACAATAAAGATCTGCCAAAGAGCAGATTCTACTAACTACATTCTTCAAGGGCCCGCGCAAATTTGCAATTGTAACAGTTCTATTAAAAGCAGCATCACTTTCAAAGGCTATGGATATGTCATAATCAGCCAATATAAGCTGAAGAGCCCCTGCAACCGTTTCAGAACGAAGTTCGAACGGTCCTATTACCTCAGTTGGCAGGTGCAAAGAATTATTTGCCTTTGGAACTAAAACATCACTCCCTAATGGCAAATAAACAACACTATCGGGCTTTTCATTAATAGCAACGGCACGCTTTGCCGCAGATGTAGGAGAAGGGATAGAAACATTGCGTGCGCCAGGAACATCAACTGGCGCACACGCCGCCAATGACAGCGTAGATACAGACACAAACACAAAAATAAATAAAAAGGCAAAACGCCTATTAGAAAAATTCAAAACAACCTTCAATATGCCCATTTAGGAAAAATATCTTTTAGAAATAAATCCTTGCAGATTTTAACATCTAGATTATAACTTTTCTATATTCAATATACGACTTACTGATTTAATTAACCGTTCTTTTTGCACAGGTTTTTTTAAAACAGCCATAATATCAAGTTTAGATGCCTTATTTAGTATATCATTATTTTCATCACCTGTTACTATAATTACAGGGGTATGATTATCATCAGAGCGAATTGTACGAACAAAATCAAAACCATTCATCGGCTCCATACGTACATCTACAATTGCCATATCAATACCTTCGGAAATTATGGATAGCGCCTCTTGCCCGTCCGTAGATTCAATCGTATAAAAACCACCGTCACTTAAGAATTTGCAGATTTGCATCCGTACAAAATCATTATCCTCAACTACTAATATGGTTCTACCAAACACTTAAATCCTGCTCTTTTTTTTTAAAAATTATTACTTACGAACAAATTATAATATAGAAATATAAATATGATCCTAAGAATATATAAAATGTGATATAAAATAAATCTATGAGCGGTGTAATACTTCCTTTAATATTAACGTATTCAGTCATAATTCTAAGCATATTATTCGCAATAGACCTAAGAACAAGACTATTGCCAAATAGATATGTAATGCAATTTTTCTTCCTTGGAATATCATTTCATGTAGTGACAGGCTTTTACTATTCCTCTCCTACAAACATAGTAATAGCCGCCTTATTAAGTGCAGGAATTTTGCTTTTAATCCGCGGCATCGGCAATAAAATATATAAAACTGATACGCTAGGGCTAGGCGACATAAAATTAATAGGCGCGGCAGGAATATGGCTTGGCACAGATTTCATCTTCTTAGCAATATCATTGGGAGCAATAATAGGAATATTTCATGGAATTGCTTATATTTTTTACAAAAAAGTTACAACCGGAGAGAATGTGAATTTCGCTAGGCTATCTATACCTGCAGGACCAAGCTTTATTATCGGCATAATAATTATCGCGATTGCGAAGTTCCATAACCTTCTTATAATAGCAAATTAGATTTAATCAAATGAGAGTAATTCATGAAACATTTATTAGGTATAGAAGATTTATCAAAACTTGAAATTGAAAGCATAATTGAGCGCGCTGAGCACTATTATAACGCTTTAGAAAATGGTAAATGGGATTACAGAAAACTGGAAAACAAGATCATACTCACCTTATTTTTTGAAAATTCTACAAGGACACTTACATCCTTTGATATTGCTGCCAAACGCTTGGGCGCAGATGTGGTTAACTGGAATGCAAATACCAGCTCACTTAAAAAAGATGAAAGCTTTTCTGACACAATAGATACTTTAAGTGCAATGCAACCTGATGCTATTATCATTCGCCATAGTGAATATGGTGCGCCAAAATATATAGCACGCCGCGTTGATTGCCCTGTTATAAATGCAGGGGATAGCTGGCGTGAACACCCGACCCAAGCTTTATTAGATGCACTAACCATTAGACAGGAAAAAGGCACATTAGATGGTGTAACTGTTGCAATTTGCGGGGACGTAGCCCATAGCCGCGTTGCTAATTCCAATGCCAAACTACTATCCATAATGGGCGCAAATGTTCGCTTTGTTGCCCCTGAAATGCTTATGCCACCAGAACTTCCTGCCACAGATATAACATGCTTTAACAATATCGAAGAAGGCATAAAGGATGTAGATGTGGTTATGGTGCTACGCATTCAAAAAGAACGCATGGATAGAAGCGAAATCCCCAGTGATGCAGCGTATTTTAATAATTATGGTCTAACGTTTGAGCGTTTAAAGCTTGCCAAAGATGATGTTTTGGTTATGCATCCAGGACCAATGAATAGAGGAGTTGAAATTGCAGATGATGTTGCCGATGATCCCACGCGCAGTCTCATGAAACGCCAAGTTGCTAACGGTATTCCCACACGCATGGCAATTTTAGATATGTTAGTAGGCGAGTAATGGACTTAGATGCTTTAATTATAATATCAATAACATTATTTATTGGGTATATGGCCGGATCAATTCCTTTTGGCCTAATTCTTACAAAATTATTTACTAAACAAGATATTCGCAAAATTGGTTCGGGCAATATTGGAGCAACCAATGTTCTGCGAACAGGAAATAAAAAACTTGCCACGCTAACATTATTGCTTGATGCAAGCAAAGGCGCAATGGTAATCGTAATTGCGGTTGGCGGTATTCCTACACTAAAATCAGAAAATATGTTTTTTAGTGTAGGGTTTTTTATATCATACGCTATGTTACTAGGGTTGGGCGCAGTAATAGGACATTGTTTTCCCATTTGGTTGAAATTCAAGGGCGGTAAAGGCGTTGCCACCGCGCTTGGTGTGTTGCTTACCGCCGTACCTTATGCAGGGCTTGTCGCAATAATAACATGGATTATAACTGCTAAAATTACTAAAATATCTTCACTCTCTGCACTAATTGCAATTGGCATATCCCCGATTATTACCTTTTTTATATATGGCTTTGTTCCTACGATAATTTGCGCTCTGATTACTTTACTGGTATGGATACGACATAAGGATAATATCAAACGCTTGCTAAAAGGATCAGAGCCAAAGATTAGCGATAAAAAGAAAGAGGAACAGCGTGAATTTGTTTCAACAAAATAATAACATCGGTGATCTTGATGAAACAGAGCGCCTAAACTGGCTGCGCTTAATTCGTACCGACAATATTGGTCCTGTAACTTTTTATCAGTTAATAGAGCGTTTTGGCTCTGCCACTAAAGCTCTGCACGCTCTGCCCGAATTGTCACAACGTGGCGGAAGAAAAAACCCACTTAGAGCGCCAAAAGAATCTTTAATCTTAAAAGAGTACAAAGCCTTAAAAAAACTTGGAGGACAAATAATTACTGTAAGAGATGCAGCCTATCCTCTTGCACTTACTGCCACCGATGATGCGCCACCTGTTCTAAGCGTTCTAGGCAATGTAGAGCTGCTTAATAAATCTTGTATTGCTATTGTCGGGGCGCGCAATGCTTCGCTTAATGGTAATAAATTAGCGCGTAAAATTGCCGCTGATCTTGGAGTTCGAGAACAGGTGATCGTTTCTGGGCTAGCACGTGGAATAGATACCGCCGCCCACCAAGGAAGTATCAGTACTGGTACAATCGCGGTTATGGCTAGCGGTATAGATGTCATCTACCCCGATGAAAATAAAAAGCTCTATGAGGAAATAGCCGAGAAAGGATTGATAGTTACTGAAAACCCATTAGGAGCAAAGCCATATGCCGCCACATTTCCGCGTCGTAACCGCATAGTATCTGGCATATCAAATGGCGTAATTGTAATCGAAGCTACTATGCGCTCTGGCTCACTTATTACCGCTAGAATAGCTGCAGAGCAAGGACGCGATGTCTACGCCGTTCCCGGATCTCCGCTTGATCCACGATCTTCTGGACCAAACCATTTAATACGTGAGGGCGCAACATTAGTTAGAAACGCCGATGACGTAATGGAAATATTGATGGATTTTTCTGGGAAATCTTTGCGCGAACCAACCATAAACCAAGCAAATTTTACACCTTATCCAATTGCATTTGATCAGCAAACCCAAGGAAATTCACCAGAAATAATACAAGAAAAAATACTATCTGCCTTATCTTTTACACCAATTTCTATTGACGAACTGGTTAGAGCATGTCATTTGACTATTTCCGAGTTGCAATCAACATTATTGGAATTGGAGCTTGCAGGGCGTGTAAAACGCCTACATGGAAATAGAATAAGCCTGATAGAACAAATTGATAGTTATAAGGAATAAAAATTGAGCAAAAGCCTAGTTATCGTTGAGTCACCAGCCAAAGCCAAAACTATAAATAAATATTTAGGTTCTGATTTCGAAGTTTTGGCATCTTACGGTCATGTTCGTGATTTGGTTAATAAAGATGGCTCTGTTCTTCCCGATGAAAATTTTGCCATGAAATGGCAACTAGGTGATCGCACCGAAAAGAATGTAAAAGATATTAAAAAGGCTATTAAAAAAGCCGATGACATATATCTTGCGCCTGACCCTGATAGAGAGGGTGAAGCTATCGCATGGCATATATATGAGCTACTTAATGAAGAGGGCTTGCTTAAAGGCAAAAAAGTTCACCGTGTTACATTTAATGAGATAACTAAAAAAGCTGTTAAAGAAGCATTTGCAAATGCTCGTGGATTAGATCAGCCTTTAATTGATGCTTATCTTGCGCGCCGAGCTCTTGATTATCTTGTTGGTTTTAATATCTCACCGATTTTATGGCGTAAACTCCCTGGTTCACGCTCTGCTGGGCGCGTACAATCTGTTGCCTTGCGCCTGATATGTGAGCGTGAAACCGAAATTGAGTCATTTAAGCCCCAAGAATATTGGAGTGTAGAAACAAGGCTCCATACACCTGATGGCGCGCCCTTTACCGCGCGATTAACTCATTTGGCTGGCAACAAACTTGGTAAATTTGATATTCCGAGCAAAAGTGATGCTAATGCTGCGGTTGATCGTATAAGGAATAAAAATCTTTCTATCCAGAAAATTGAGAAAAAGAAGGTTAAGCGCAGCCCTTCAGCTCCGTTTATTACTTCGTCTTTGCAAATGGAGGCATCACGCAAACTTGGCATGTCTGCCTCTAACACTATGAGATTAGCACAACGTTTATATGAAGGTACAAGCGAAGATGGTGGTTTAATAACCTATATGAGAACTGACGGCACAACCCTTTCTCAAGACGCAGTCGATCAATGCCGATCTGTTATTGGTAAAGATTACGGAGATAAATACCTACCAAATGCGCCTAGACTTTATAAGTCAAAGGCTAAAAATGCTCAAGAAGCACATGAAGCTATACGTCCAACTGATCTTACACGCACACCCGAATCACTGCGTGGTAAATTAGATGATGATCAATGGCGACTTTATGATTTAATCTGGAAACGCACTATTGCCTCACAAATGGAAAATGCAATCATGGATCAGATGAAAGTTGATATTTCTGATGGCACTGATGATGTAATATTGCGCGCCAATGGCTGTGTTGTTGCCTTTGACGGATTTTTAACACTCTATCAAGAAGATAGCGATGATGATGAAAACGCAAATGATAATAACCGTCA
>JALTAZ010000132.1 GCA_027075555.1 Micavibrio sp. | reverse complement strand
CGCTTCCAGTGTCTTCGTGTTATTCCTATGCAATGAAGTATAAGAAGCAAACACATTGTATTTATCGCTGTGATTATCATCTTGTTATGACGACCAAATACCGCCGTAAGATATTTAAGGAGATGCTGGAATTTATGAAGGTTAAGTTTAAGAGTAAGGGCTACAAGCTAAAGCAAGCCGCCTTTTAAGCTTTTAAATCAGTGACCCGTACCAATACCCTCTATATGAGGGTATTTTTTTGCGCGGATTATATCGCGCAAAGGCGCGGGTAACGCCGTAGCTGCTGCGGCTTACCGCTCAGGCTCAAAGCTTGTGGAAGGTGATGGCGATGCGCAGCAAAAACCGCTAGCACATGATTATCGTAGACGCTCTAACTGGTCTGCCTTGGTCAATGAGAGCTTAAAAGCCAAGAATATTGGCGGCTTTATTGATCATTGCTCTTATGAGGAAATAGGTCTTGATATTGCAGCAATAATCTACAATCAGGATATTTTACGACTTTATTTCTTACGCCTTGTCATAAAATAAAGCCAAATTAATATACTAGTATAAAGATAAAAAAGTAAAATTTTACTGGCGACAATACCAACAATAAAGCCCACCTTGATATTATAAGGCGGGCTTTTTGTTTGTTTTTTATCTTTTCTTCATCTTTCCAAGATATTAAGCCCTAAGCCGCGGCGCTTGCCTTTGAGCGTGAGCGCATTATTTTTGCGGCCTCTACCATATTCTTGAGGGCTTCTTCAACTTCTGACCAACCGCGAGTTTTAAGCCCGCAATCAGGATTAACCCAGATTTGGCGTTCCTCAAGATTTTCTTTGGCTTTTTCAAGTAAAGCAACCATTTCATCAACGCTTGGGACGCGCGGGCTATGAATATCATAAACACCAGGTCCAATCTCATTTGGGTATTTGAAGGCTACGAAGGCTTCTAGTAGCTCCATTTGAGAGCGCGATGTTTCAATTGAGATAACATCTGCGTCCATGGCGGCAACTTCTTCGATAACGTCATTAAATTCTGAATAACACATATGAGTATGAATCTGTGTTTCATCATCAACACAGCATGACGCGATGCGAAAATCTTCAACTGCATTATCAAGATATGCTTTCCAGTCACTTTTACGAAGTGGCAGGCCTTCACGGAAGGCGGCTTCATCAATTTGGATCATCTTAATGCCTGCTTTTTCCAAGTCGGAAACTTCATCACGAATTGCAAAGGCAATTTGCTTTGATGTTATGCTGCGTGGTTGGTCGTCACGAACAAAAGACCATTGTAAAATGGTTATAGGCCCTGTTAGCATGCCTTTCATAATCTTATCGGTTTGCTTTTGTGCATATTTCGACCATTCAACAGTCATAGGTTCTGGTCTTGAAACATCACCAAAAATAATTGGCGGTTTCACACAACGCGAGCCGTAAGATTGTACCCAGCCAAATTTAGAAAATGCAAACCCTGCGAGTTGTTCTCCAAAATATTCAACCATGTCGTTACGCTCTGGTTCACCATGGACAAGAACATCAATATCGACTTTATGTTGATAATCAACAACAGTGCGGATTTCCGCTTGCATTGCTTCTTTATATTCCGCTTCACTGATTTCCCCTTTTTTGAAAGATGCTCTTGCTTTGCGAATTTCAGGAGTTTGCGGGAATGAACCGATTGTCGTTGTCGGGTATAGTGGCAGGTTAAGCGCTGCATGCTGGACTTTCTGGCGTATAGAAAAAGGTGATTTACGCTGTGTCATTTCAGGAGTGATATTAGCAATGCGGTCTTTAACCTCATTATTATGGATACGCTTTGAAGTGCGACGATCTTCTTGAACCGCGTCACTTGCAGCAATATCATCTAAAATTGATGCGCGCCCTGAATTTGCGCCCTTGGTAATAATCGCAATCTCATCAAGTTTTTGAGTGGCAAAAGCAAGCCAGCTTTTAAGCTTTTCATCCATTGTGCTTTCACTGTTAAGATCAACAGGTGTATGCAATAATGAAGATGATCCGGCAACAAATACCTTATCAGATCCAAGTTTCTCAACTGCTTTTTCCACTAAATCCAGTGATTTGGATATATCATTCTTCCAGATATTACGACCATCAACTATACCAATTGACAATATTTTATCACCAATCTTTGCTAAGGCCTCATCAAGGGCATTTTCTGCGTTATTTGATGCGGTATTAGCTTGATTAGGACCACGGCATAGATCAATATGCAGTGCATCAACAGGCAGATTATAAAAGGAATCGGCATTATCGCGCAAAGTATCAAAATATGATGTTACAATGATTTTAATATCAGACTTACTAAGTTCCTCATACATTCTTGCGGCGCCTTGTTTAAAGCCTTCGCAAGCATCTAGAACAAAGGCGGGCTCATCAATTTGAACCCATTCAGCGCCCATTGCCGCTAGCTTATTGATAATCTCAGTATAAACAGGAAGTATTTTCTTTGAAAATTCTTCAGGGTTAAAATTATCATACTGAGCTTTACCGATCTTTATAAAAGTTAAAGGGCCGATCAATACGGGGCGCGTTTCAATTCCTTGGTCTTTGGCTTCTTGATATTGATCAAAGATCTTTGTGTTTGATAGTTTTGGCTCCATGTCTTCTTCAAATTCAGGCACGATATAGTGATAGTTAGTATCAAACCATTTTGACATTTCCATTGCCGTTACATCAATGCCATCTTTCTGTGCGCCGCGTGCCATTGCAAAATAAGTATCAAGATCAATTTGTTCACCGCTCCAGTTATAACGCTTTGGAACAAGGCCAAGAGTTGTAATCATATCCAATACTTGGTCATAAAAAGAGAAATCATTCGAAGGAATATGCTTAATTCCTGCATCAGCTTGTAATTTCCAGTTATGAGAGCGTAGCTCCTTACCAGTATTTAGCAGCTCATCTATCGAGCTTTGACCCTTCCAATAGCTTTCAACAGCCTTTTTCAATTGGCGCATATCGCCGATACGTGGAAATCCTAAATTTGTTGCCAGAACCATAAGTTCCTCCATTTTAATATATGTGAGTAAATTCGCTTGTAAAAGGGTTAAAGCGGTTAGGATTAAATATCAAGGAAAAATGGTATATTTAACGCTATATTTATATGCTGCATCGCCAAATATAGTAACCGCGCATTGCGGACAGTTATTATTAATTATGCTTGTAAGTATATATAAGTATATAAAAGTATATAAAAGTAAAAACATACATATAAAAACATATAAGATATGTAATTTATGCTCATGCTGTAATTATGAAATTGCATCAATGGCTTGTTTGGTAATATCAGATTTATTCAGCGTATAATAATGGATATGCTCTACGCCATTTTTGGCAAGATCTTCGCTTTGACTAACCAACAAATCAATGGCAATTTTACGCGCATCCTCAGGATTATTTTCCAGCCCTTCAAATTTATCAAACATCCATTTAGGAATCTCTGATCCGCATCTTTTGGCAAAGCTGCACATTGATTTAAAATCATGTATAGGTAAAAGACCTGGGCAAATAACCGTTTTTATGCCTGCTTTTTGGCATTTTTCAACAAAGCTGTAATAAACATCATTATCGAAGAAAAACTGGGTTAAAGCGCGGTGCGCCCCTGCTTCACATTTCATTTTAAGTGCGTAAATATCATCTTCTAAAGATTTTGAATCTGGGTGTTTTTCGGGGTATGCGCCAACAGAAATTTCAAATTTATGCCATTCTAGCAGCCCTTCTACAAAATCAGAGGTATATTGAAAATACTCGCCGTCATTATCTAGTGGCCATTGCAGGTCGGATGGCATATCACCGCGCAAAGCAACAATATGCCTTACGCCCTTACTCCAAAGTCCATCAACATATTCGCGAAGTTCTGCTTTAGTAGTGTTTAAAAATGTTAGATGAGAGCCAATAGGAATATCGGTTATATCCATTTTTTTCTTTATGGTATCAATTGTTCCATCCTTAGTAGAGCCGCCCGCGCCATAAGTTACAGTCATAAATCTGGGGTTCATCGCAACCAGATCAGGAACAGCTTGCCACAGCGCATCTGCGGCTTTATCGGTTTTTGGTGGGAAAAATTCAAAAGAAAAACTCGGTTTGCTCACGTTTATATACCCCAATAAATTTTACAAATAATTTACAAATAAAACGCATTACAGCACCCTTTTAAAAAATAAACAAGAAGGCTTTGAAAGTTAGCAATTTTTACATCATTCACTATTTGCATTTTGTTTTTGAAAATTAAGCGCTAGTGCTAAGCCGACTGTGAACCACAGCGCCCTTGTATATATTAATTCATGTAATATGGACATAAAGGCAAACATGATTAAGAATACAAATATGGCTTTGTGAAAGCCACTGTGATTTTTTGTAAATCCTGTTTTATATAGTGACCATGCACACATAATAAAAAATGCAGAAAATATAAATAATCCTAAAATTCCGGTTTCTACCAATAACCAAAGTCCTGAAAAATCTATAACATCTATAAATTCACCCCTTTTCTTTATTTGGAATGGTTTATAGGTGCCAAGTCCAGAGCCAATAATCGGATTATGTTCTTGATATAGCTCTAAACCGTCTTCTACAGCTATATAGCGTTTTTGATCTCCAATATATTCTAGTTCATTACTTCCTTTACTATTTATTACACTTATTAAGTTTTTCATTTGCGTACCCCTTAGCACCTCTTTATTGGTGGTTACATAATATGAGGAATAAGCAATAAGCGTACCTATTAGTAGTAAAAATATAGTTTTAAATATTTGCTTAATCGGTGAGTTTATAAAAAATACTATGATTAATGCAGTAAATGCTAACCAACCGGTTCTTGAGTCATTAAATACTAAAAAAATTGGCAGGGATAACCAAAAACTTTTAATTATAAAAGGGTGTATTATACTCTTATCATTATGATATCTATAAATAATTAAGGTAAGTGACAGTACAAAAATCACCATGAATGCATTGCGATTTACCATTAACCCGTCCCATGGGTAATTTGGAAGCCATAAAGGGTAAGGTATAAAATACTGTAAGAATAATGTAATTACGCTCATAAGAACAGTTAAAGAAAAGAACCCTGTAAAAATATTAGAAAACAGCGTCATTATAATTGAAGAATTTTTTGCATTAGTCACCAACCAACCGCCAAGCATCATGTAAGAAACTAATAGAAAAAATCCTATATATTTATTGATAAGCGCCCATTTAGATAAAAACCCGTTTGTTAAATATCCGTTTAATAAGGAAATGCTCATCACAGAAATAAGAGCAAGCAACCAAAGATTCATTTTATTGATAGACCATAAAGGCCATTTGGATTTACCCCTTATCAGGGTGATTAAAACCCACCCCCCAATTAGTGGTAAAAATAAATCTGCCAGCCCTATTCTGATGCCCAGATAATCGCCATTTGCAAAAAGATTTATATGTATTTGCAGGGCAATTGCCATTAATATTACAATATAATTGGTAATGTTTATTGTTTTTGGCATGGTAATAATATGCTTTTAAATTTGCTTAGCCTTGTTTTTACGTAGAACAATATCCCTTAGATCCGATTGTAATAGGTAAGGCAGACCCACTAAAAACGGAGCTATAAGCGTTACGAAACCTACTTTAATAGATAATAGAAATGCACCTTCTGGGGTAAATCCGATTAAAGACAATCCATATATAAAGGCACCCTCACGCACTCCCCACCCCCCAAAACTTATTGGCAGACTTGATATAAGTGCCAAAATGGGTAGTAAGGCAAAAAAACTTATAATATTTATTTCTGTTTCTATGCCTAAGGAAAGTATATATACGCTATAGAAGAAACAAGATTGTGCAATAAGGCTGTAAAGGCATGTTTTAATTATTAAATCGCTATTTTCCGTATAATTATTTAATAACAGTATTATATCTTTATTTATTTGAGTGCGTGAAATTATTTTGTTAAATAAGTCAAAGCGCAGCAGAATCGCAAAGAACAATATTATAACCATCAAAATACCGCTGATGAATAATGAAAGCGCAGTAACCAGATTGTCACTTAAAACCCCATGCAAGAATATTAGCCCGATTGCAGAAAATATTATCAGTGCAAGCATGGTCATAAATCTGTCTAAAAAGGTAATAAATATACTATGTGTAACTGATAACCCTTGTTGAATGGCAAGACCTGATTTTGTGACTATCCCTCCTATTGATGTAATGAAGGTAATATTGGCAATATACCCCATTATATTTATTAAGCTACTTATCTTGAATGGCACAGATTGCTTGCTCCCGTTAAGTAGCTCATGCCAACGTAAATTCAAGAAAAATATTTGGCATATTATCAGCATCAAAGAAATAACCATTAACCAAATATTTGAGGATCTTGCTTCTTGCGCTAAAATTGTAAAGTCCAATTGCGTTAACAGCAGTAACACAAGAATTGAAACGCTTATTATAAACTTTATTGATGTTTTAGTGCTTGGTAATTTCATTAAACTCACACGTGAAGGTCTGATTCATGTCTTGGGTATAAGCATTACAACATCTTTTTAAAAATAAACAAGTGGCTTTGTTGTCTCATTTTGTGGGCAGCCGAATATTGGGGCTTAAATATTTATATTTTTGCGAACATAATCCATAATTTTGTTAAGATCATTGGGCTGTTTTTGCATGATTTCTTTGCGCTCAAATAAGTCAGAAAGATGTTCAGGAAGTGCAGGGCGAATGCCAATGGCTTTTTCAACTGCATCAGGAAATTTTGCAGGGTGAGCAGTTCCAAGCAAAATAACCGCACCGCTTTCTTCTTTTGCAATTTTCTTTGTTCCCTTCATTCCAACAGCGGTATGCGGGTCTAATATATAGCCTGTCTTATCATAAATTTCTTTTATTATCTCAAGCGTTTCATCATCATCAGCGCAACTTGATTTAAATTGCGCGCGCGCTTTTTGCATATAAGTATCATTTAAAGCAATAGTTCCTGTTTCTTTGAATCTAGTCATAAGATTTGCCAAATGATTAGCGTCACGATCTAGCAGATCAAATAAATAGCGTTCAAAATTGCTAGAGATTTGAATATCCATAGAAGGGCTAAGAGTTGCATGAGCCTTGCTCATTTTCATTTTTCCACTTTCAAAAAAGCGAGTGAGAATATCGTTTTTATTGCTTGATATGCCCAAAGTTTTAATTGGCAATCCCATATTCTGCGCGCAATAGGCGGCAAATACATTACCAAAATTGCCTGTTGGAACAATAAATGAAATTTCTTTTTCAGGTGCGCCGAGTTTAAGAGAGGTTGTGAAGTAATAAACGATTTGCGCCATAATCCGCGCCCAGTTTATTGAATTTACAGCCACAAGATTAACTGCGTGTCTAAATTCTTTATCATTAAACATGGATTTGACCATGTTTTGGCAATCATCGAATGATCCCTCAATGGCGATATTATGGACATTTGGTGCATCAATTGTGGTCATTTGCTTGCGTTGTACATCAGAGACTCTACCCCATGGGTGGAGGATAAAAATATCTATATTAGAGCAAGATTTGCACCCTTCAATTGCCGCAGAGCCTGTATCACCAGATGTTGCGCCAACGATGGTTATGTGCTCATTGCGTTTTGTAAGCACATAATCGAACAACCGCCCAAGTAATTGCAGGGCTACATCTTTAAAAGCAATTGTCGGACCGTGAAATTGCTCCATTATGTAAATATTATCTTTGCCATAGCCATCTAAATGGTGCAGCGGCACTATATCCTTATTACGGAAAATATCGCAGTTGTAGGTTTGTTTTAAAATATCTTTAAAATATTTACGTTCTATAGAGCCCTTAACAAAGGGGTACATTACGATTTCTGCAATTTCGATATAGGATTTACCTTTGAGCGATTTAATATCAATTTGTGGCCAGCTTTCAGGCACATACAGTCCGCCATCGGGCGCCAAACCGCTAAGCAGGACTTGTTCAAATATTTGTGGCTTTGCGCCACCGCGTGTAGAAATATATTTAATCATATTAATGTATTAGAAAGTTTAACAGCATAAGTCAATTTGCAAATAATATTTTTCATTTGTCATAAGGAAATGCTGCTCCTATTTTTTTAATATGATAAAATAATAATATAATTACAATAAAATATAATAG
>JALTAZ010000131.1 GCA_027075555.1 Micavibrio sp. | reverse complement strand
ATAATATTATGTTCTGGTTTGGTTACATTTTCAATGCCTACTAGTTCAGTTTATGCGCAAAAAAATGTTAAAAAACATCAGGTTAAGAAAAATAAAGCCAAAAAACACAGCCAGAATAAAAAGAAAAAAGCCGTAGAGCATCGTAAGAATGATACGGACAAATCTAAAAAACATCGCCAAGTTGAAAAGAAAAAAGCTAACGAACATCGTAAAAATAAAAAGAAAAAAGCTATAAAACATCGCCAGGTTGAAAAGAAAAAAGCCAAAAACCGTCATGAAGGGCACGATGGTGGTTCTCACGATGATAATGCATCTTCTGAGGATTGATTATTTTTTGTTTAGGCGTAAATATGCATAAAAAAGCGAGGGCACAGTCAGTCTCTCGCTTTTTGTCTTTGTAAATTTCTATGGCTCAGCCAGTAAGGGCGCGACGCACTATTTCAATATCTTGTGCTATTTGTGCGTCATCATTAATCAATTCTTCAACTTTACGAATTGCATGCATAACAGTTGTATGATCACGCCCTCCAAACTTGCGCCCAATTTCTGGTAGTGAGCGCGCAGTCAGTAGCTTTGATAGATACATTGCGACTTGACGCGGGCGAGCAACATTTCTAGATCTTCTTGCTGAATGCATATCTGAGAATCGCAAATTGTAATGATCTGCAACTTTACGCTGTATTTCATCAATTGTTATACGCCTGTCATGAGCACGAAGCAGGTCTTGCAAGACTTCTTGGGTTGATTCTAGGGTAATTTTTTGTTTTGACACATCGGCATGAGCAACAATGCGGTTTAAAGCTCCTTCTAGCTCACGAATATTTGATGTTACCTTTAGTGCAAGAAATTCAAGCACACTATTTGGAACATCTGCTCCTAATAAATCACGTTTAGATTGTAATATGCCAAGGCGTAATTCATAAGTAGATGGGTGGATATCTGCTACTAATCCCCAGGCAAGCCTTGATCGTAGCCGCTCATCAATGCCATTAAGATCACTAGGGGCGCGATCCGCCGATACAATTATTTGCTTGTTTTGATCAACTAGGGCATTGAATGTATGGAAGAATTCCTCTTGTGTAGATTCTTTTCCAGCAATGAATTGAATGTCATCAATCATTAAGACATCAACGCTTCGGAATTGTTCTTTAAAGACCATTGTATCATTAGCACGTAAAGCCTTAACAAATTGATACATAAATTTTTCGGCCGATAGATACATAACTATCTTTTCAGGGCTGTTTTCTTGAATTGAATGTGCGATTGAATGCATCAGGTGCGTTTTTCCAAGCCCAACCCCTCCATATAAAAATAGTGGATTAAAAGGTACGCTTGCGCTTTCAACAACGCGTCTTGCCGCGGCATGAGCAAGCGCGTTAGGTTTACCAACAACAAAGCTATCAAAGGTAAAGCGGGCATCTAATGGGGAAGATATTTCCTCTATAGATTTTTTTAGCTCACTTTCATTTTTTACCGAATCAGTCTTAGAGCCACTATCTTGTGATAATATGTTACCGTCTAAAATTGCATTTTGTACCACAACAATTTGCACGCGCTTAATTTCATTGTTTTTTTCTATGCACATTGTTGATATACGTTTCGCATAATGGGTTTGTATCCAATCGCGCATAAAACGTGTGGGGACAGAAACCTCCATTGTTCCATGGTAAAAAGCACGTAGTGTCAGGGGTTTTAACCAGCTACGGAAGATTGCCTCTCCAAATTCTTGACGCATTTCTGCATGCACAGATTTCCATAACCTTTGAATATCAGCATTAGGTTCAAGCGGAGTATCTTCTAGTGATGGTGTGTTTTTACTCAGTTGTGCCGATTGCTTACCGGTATTTTCAGACATAGTTTCTCTCCACTTTTTAAAGTTACTTTTACGGTTTAAATCTTTTTTTGATTTAGTCTTATGCAAAGCCTAAATCCTTAATAATTTGGATATAAATCCACATTACGACCACTTAAATCAGGGTCAAAAAAGCCCATGCGAATAAACGTGTATTCGCATAATCTGCTTTAATCCGATATATAATTGAGACCTCTAAAGCGTAAGTTTTGAGTAAATCAAAACATCTTTTTAAAGATCATTCCCTAACCATAATTACGATTTTACATTCACAAATCGAGTTCTGGTCTAATTCGAACACCAAAACCACATAAACAGAGGCGTGCGCGAATTAAAAATTTTTTAAAGGCTGAACCTTGTTTATTTACTTTTCATGTCAGCGATGAAAATAGACTACACTATAAAAACATCATCATGCAATAAGAACAAATCATGAATTTTAAAAAAAGAAATTTTTGTTCAAAACATTGGAAAACCCACGAAAAACCCCCTTGCTGCAACGCAACAAAGGGTGGATATTTTTATATTTCAAAAGATTAACTCAACTATCTCAAGTTAAATAAGAGCTTTTGTAATTTACAGAGCTTTTATTCTTGTATTTAAGCGCGAAAGCTTTCTTGCCACTGTATTTTTATGTAGCAACCCCTTGGATATACCTTTGTGAAGCTCTGGCTGAGCAGCCCTTAGAGCCAGTCTAGCACCTTCGGCATTACCTGAAGATATTTCTAATTCAACTTTTTTTATAAAGGTGCGAATACGACTGCGACGAGCCGTATTTATTTCATTGCGTCTTTTATTGCGACGTACACGTTTTTTTGCAGATGCATGATTTGCCATTATTAAAACCTTTTCAAACCTTTAGTTACGTTCTTTCGTCAAACTTACTGCACAATCTTATACTCAAATTTTCCACAGGAATATATTCTTAACTGTGTTTTGTTTTGCAAGATTGCTAGAACAACACTTAAATTATCAATTCACATCTTAGAATTGGTTGCAGAGTAATACGCGGGAATGACACCTTTTGTCAAGTCATTCGTTATATTTTTTCGAATCAATTTTGCGGTGGGGGGCTATAATTCCTAACGAGTTGGGCGAATCATAATTTTAACTACGTTATTATAAGTAGAATCGTGGTTAAATGATATTTTCAAATATTCACCATTACGAAAAAACTCCGTGTTACTTACCTTGTTCCAGCCAAATTGTGGCAAGGTTGCTTGATAAAAATAAAGTATCTGGCTTTTTTGTAAATCACCCATTAGGGCGGTGGCCTCTATTATCCCTCCTTCAGGTTTATCGAATGAGAAGGATTGTTCTTTAAGCTCTATTAAGCCTGGCATTATCGGAATATCTTGTAGCGATGAAAAAAAGATTTTAGTATCTTTGTTATTATTATTTGCGTGGCTTGGAGGTACTATATTTCCAAATTCAATGATAGCTAATAACAGGGCTATATATTTGCTCCAACGTCTAAATGTGATCATCAATTATTTTGCCTTTTGTTTTTCCTGCTGTATTTTCCGGCGTTTTTTTGGATTATCCTCTTCATATTTAAAGCTAAGTTCATTGCCGTCATAATCAATATTAACCGCTCCGCCTTTTTGTAACTTACCAAATAAAATTTCCTCAGCTAGTGGGCGCTTGATTTTTTCTTGAATGATTCGACCTAGCGGGCGTGCGCCCATAGTTACGTCATATCCTTTTTGAGCCAGATATTTACGCGCTTTAGAGCTTAGCTCTATAGTTACGTTTTTATCAGATAATTGAGCTTCTAGCTGTATTACAAATTTATCAACTACGCGCTCTACCGTAGAGGGTTTAAGATTTTCAAAGGCAATAATAGCATCAAGACGGTTGCGAAATTCTGGGGTAAATGTTTTTGTAATGGCCTCATTATCGGCATAATCCATATCCCCAACCTTGCGTCCAAAACCAATTGGAGTTTTGGCCATATCTGACGCACCAGCATTTGTAGTCATGATTAGTACGACATTGCGAAAATCAATAGTTTTGCCATTATTATCAGTAAGTTTTCCATAATCCATAACTTGCAATAAGATGTTAAATAAATCGGGGTGTGCTTTTTCAATCTCATCAAGTAAAAGCACGCAATGTGGGTGTTGATCAACCTTATCGGTCATAAGGCCGCCTTGTTCAAAGCCAACGTAACCAGGGGGTGTTCCAATAAGGCGTGAAACAGAGTGTCTTTCCATATATTCTGACATATCAAAACGCACTAGCTCTATGCCCAAAGATTTTGAAAGCTGACGCGCAACTTCGGTTTTCCCAACGCCAGTAGGACCAGAGAATAAATAAGAGCCAATAGGTTTTTCCAAATCGCGTAATCCAGCTCTTGCCATTTTTACTGAATCACAAAGCGCATCAATGGCTTTATCCTGATCATAAACCAGTGTTTTAAGATCACGTTCTAGATTAAGTAAGGATTCGCGGTCATTTTTATTCATGCTTGCCGATGGAATACGGGCAATGGCGGCTATAACCCCTTCAATATCTTTGTGACCAATAGTTTTTTTGCGCTTATCTTCAGGGACTAACATTTGCGCTGCGCCAACTTCATCAATTATATCAATTGCTTTGTCGGGAAGTTTGCGCTCTCCTATATATTTCGCAGAAAGCTCTACTGCGGTTTTTAGTGCACTTTTGGTGTATTTTACCTTGTGATGTTTTTCATAATAAGGTTGCAATCCTTCTAGGATTTTTATTGTATCTTCTATGCTTGGTTCTGGTACGTCAATTTTTTGAAAACGGCGTACTAATGCGCGGTCTTTTTCAAAATGATTGCGGTATTCTTTATAGGTGGTTGAGCCAATGCAACGTAACTCTCCATTAGATAGTGCAGGTTTTAGCAAATTAGAGGCGTCCATAGCACCGCCACTTGTTGCACCCGCGCCAATGATGGTATGAATCTCATCAATAAATAGGATAGATTCGGGTATATTTTCCAATTCTGCTAAAACGGCCTTTATACGTTCTTCAAAATCCCCGCGATAGCGCGTTCCTGCCAAAAGTACGCCCATATCAAGCGAATAGATAACAGCATCATGCAAAACTTCAGGAACTTCTTTTTCATTTATGCGCTTAGCTAGACCTTCGGCTATTGCGGTTTTGCCGACTCCCGGATCACCAACATAAAGAGGGTTGTTTTTAGAGCGCCGGCATAAGATTTGTATCGTGCGCTCAACTTCCTGCTCTCGCCCTATAAGAGGATCAATTCCGCCTTCCTTTGCCTTTTTATTTAGGTCAATACAATAAGCTTCCAGAGCTTCTTTGCCCGCTTTGATCTCTTTACCTTCTTCAACTCCTTGCGGAGTTTTGGTGGTGTTGTCTTGAGATGCAACCTTGGCAATACCATGTGATATATAGTTTACGGCATCAAATCTAGTCATATCACGCTCTTGCAATGTGTAAACTGCATGGCTTTCACGTTCTGAAAACAGGGCAACAAGAACATTTGCGCCTGTTACTTCTTCTCTACCAGAAGATTGCACATGAATTGCAGCGCGTTGTAGAACTCTTTGGAATGCGTTAGTTGGTTTTGATTCATCTATATCACTGCTAATTAGGCTGCTGAGGTCATTTTCGATATAATGTAATAGAGAAGATGAAAGGTCATCAAGGTCTATCCCACAAGCTCTAAGCACTGCCATGGCATCTTGATCGCTTATGAGTGCTAGCAACAAATGTTCTAAAGTGGCGTACTCATGTTGTTTTTCGTTGGCAATAGCCAAGGCGCGGTGCAATGTTTGTTCTAAGTTGCGTGATAACATGGATACCCTCACTATATTTACATTTAATTCAGGATTTTTAAGAGCGTAACCATTCTAACATAGTATTTTTGCCCTGACCTTATATAAATTATATAATTTTGTGATTATTTGCCATTTTTTTACAAGGCTGTTACGCTCTGTCCTTTATTTATGTCTGATCTAATGATAATGTGGATTAGGTAAGCAGGATTTAAAAAAGGCTTGGCTAAAATGGCAAAGAAGGAAGTTACATCGTTGGAATCTCTTGCTAAAGCAAGTGAAAGTATAGTGGATTTTTCTGGTCATGGCACTGCCCTTGGCGCAGCGGGATATCGTGAAGCTAGTGATCATCCAGATAACTGCGAGTTTTTGAGTGAGCCAGGGCAAAGCATTTCTATATCTCCAGGGCAAGAGGGATTTGAATCAATATTGGTTGGTGTGGCATGGGATAACATAAAGTCTAAGAATTCAGGCTTGTTCGGGCGTTGGTTTAAGAAGGTTGCCAAGGTTGGTGTTGATCTTGATATAGGTTGTTTATATGAGCTTCAAGATGGAACTCGTGGTTCTATTCAGGCATTTGGTGAAAAGTTCGGAGATTTTAATGACCCTCCTTATATTTCTCTTTCAGGTGATGAGCGTACAGGCGATGCAGAGGGGCATGATGAATATTTGCTTATCAATGGTAAAAAGTGGAATGAGATTAAGCGTATTTTGGTATATATATACATATATAAAGGTGCTCCGACATGGTCTGAAATTAAACCACAAATTGTTATAGATGTTCCTGGTGAGAATGATCTTTATGTTACTTTAAATGCACATGATGATAAGCTAAGTTTGTGCGCGGTGGGTGAGTTGCAAAATATACGTGGCGGTATAAAATTGACTAATACCACAGAATATTTCCCTGGACACCAAGAGATGGATCGCGCCTTTGGTTATGGTCTAGAATGGGCAGATGGACAAAAGCGCCCTGCCTAAGGTCTTGCTTTAGAAAGAAGAAAATGACCGAGCTTTCATTTTATGATACGACTATACTTTCTCTTGGTGCTCTTTTTCTGGGCATAGTAATGTTAATAAAAGGAGGAAACTGGGCGGTTGATGGTGCTGTTTATATTGCCAATCGTTTTGGTATATCTCCGATGGTTATTGGTTTTACAATTATTGCTTTTGGAACGTCTTTGCCAGAACTTGTTGTTTCAGTAGCCGCAAATTTACAAGGTTCCCCGGGGATTGCTTTGGGTAATGTTCTTGGCTCTAATATAGCTAATATATTGTTAGTGCTAGGTTGTTCATCTTTATTTATCACTTTGAGCACTAAAGTTAATAAGGACTTAGTTCGTGATATGACACTTATGGTTCTTTCAACCATTTTACTAGCAGCGTTTCTTCAATATGGTGAAATCTCACGCATTGCAGGATTGCTAATGTTATTCACCTTAGGTGCATATATATATATTCAGTATAAAACATCAAAACCTTCTGAGTTTGATTGTGATGAGTTAGAAGAAGTATTTTTTAAAAATGGCTATTTTGCAAGTATCACGCTGCTTATTGGTTTAATATGTATTGCTGTTGGTTCAGAGTTCTTAGTAAAAGGGGCAAAAGTCAGCGCAGGCCTTATGGGAATACCTGAATCTATTATTGCTTTGAGTATTGTTGCCTTTGGAACATCTTTGCCAGAACTTTCGACCAGTATAATCGCAGCGCGGAAAAATCAGGCGGGAATGGTTATAGGAAATATTATAGGCTCTAATGTATTTAATATTTTAATGATAATGGGTGCGGCAGCGGCTGTTAAACCCATAATACAAGGCAGTTTTGCAGATCAGCTTGTTAATTTTGATATATGGATTACTTTGATCGTTGCCGTTGTTTGTGCGGCTGTTTTATTATTGCGTGGGCGTATTAGCCGCGTTACAGGGTTTTTGTTTTTCTTGTCATATTTGGCTTATAATATCTATATTTATACAATAAATATTGGTGGTTAATTGATATGTAAAGGGGGGCTTTGCAAATGCCTAATGATATTTTTGATCCTACATTAGATGAAGTTGAAGTAGAGATTTCTGATAATAGGATAACCAAGGGTGAAGAAGTTAACCTAATGGAAAAAGATCCGACCATGACCAATGTAATGGTTGGTATGGGCTGGGTGTTGAACTCATTTGATGCGGATACACTGGATTTGGATGTTAGCTGTTTCTTGCTTAATAATGAAGGTAAGACGGTGGTTGACGAGGATTTTGTGTTTTACAATAATCTTGAGGCCAGAGATGGCGCGGTAGTACATAATGGAGATAATATGACTGGCGCTGGTGATGGTGATGATGAAAGTATTTCAATAGATTTAAATGCTGTTCCTTTTGAAATTATGAAAATTATGTTTGTGATTTCTATTTATAAGGGTGATGAAAAAGATCAGCAAATGTCCAGTGTAAGAAGTCCTTATATTCGTTTGATAAATTCTTCTAATGGTTTTGAGATTTTACGATATGAATTGACAGAGGACATGAAAGATAGTGAAGGGGAAACTGCAATGCTTGTTGCTTCTTTGAACAGGGAAGGTCCTAAGTGGCATTTTGAGGCCGTTGGTGAGTTGGTGCAAGGGGGACTTGCAAAAGTTGCAACGGATTATGATATAATCGTTCATACTGGTTGATTTATGTATTAATGTAGTCAGGCTTTCATGCTCATTGGCTTTTGCTGAACTTTAAATCCCTTTTTCCCAACTCTACCGCGCCTGCCACGACCGCCTCTGGCTTTGTCAACTAGATGCTCTTCAATCAATTCATCAATATCTGGTAATTCATTCATTTGCACCGCTGCTATGCAATCTGTGAAAAATGCGGCCCCTCTTTCGCCCCAACTATGTATTTTATTGCGGTAATCCTCTCCTTTTACGAACATTATTGAAGGCGACCATATAGCCTCTTTTGAAGGAAGAAAGCGCATCATTAATATTTGTTCAGGACCGCCATATTGAGCTTCATCGTCATATCTGGCATCATCTTCATCATATAGAAACTGAATTTCAACTTCTACATCATCTGCACCAGGACCAACTCGAACCTCTGCACTACAGGTTATGCCTAATTCTGGGTCATGTAAAAACCAAGGGCGAGTTTCATAAGGGGACAATTCATGCCCTACGCCTAAAAGATCCATTAATTCCTTAAATTCAACACGCATTGCTTGATCATAACTGTTAATATACTATGTTGAATACAAAAAAATTCATTAGAATGTAAATTTTCTGCTTTTTGTTAATATTTTGTTGTTGGTTATATTGCTATGATGCGTTTGGGTGTATCATAAGTAACTAGTTGTTTTATATTTTATTATAAATTAGGAAAGAGATGGGTTTGTCGCTAAAATATCTTTCAAGAAATATTGTGCTGTTAAATTTTTCTTTTATGCTTATCGTATTTGTATCTTTTGCATATGCCGAGGATTCACTTCATTCTGATATTCAGACTTTTGTTAATACCGATAAAGATGTTGTGTCTTATGAGGATAAGGAATTTGATGTAACGGTTAAGGATGTGAATGTCCTTATATCAAATAATTTGCAAATTTTACTATGGGGTGTTGAGAAAGTAAGTCCCAATAAAACCATTTTCAATCTTAAAGCTAGGAATAAACTTGAAAAAGTAATTGGAGAGGCTCTTGTTTCATGTACAATCAAAAGTAAAGAAGAAGGTAAATCTTTAATTAAGGCGCAATGTGTAAATTCACAAAAAGATGATTTGAGCTTATTCTTATTACAAAATGGTTTTGTTAGTGCAGATAGAGCCGAAATTCAAGGGACTATTTTCGAAGAACCATATTTAGAAGCAGAAAGAAAGGCTCAAGAAAATAATATGGGTATTTGGGCATTAGGTGACGATCCTAATTCTTCTGCAGACAGGCAGGGTAAGAATTTTATGATTGGCGCTATTTTTCTGATGCTAGTTTTTGTTTTTGCCCTTGGGGTTTTGGGGTTTTTCTTAGCCAGAGGATTTAAGCGAGTAGTTGATGTTCAAAATCATTCTTTAGATCTTGCTATGAAAGAGCGCGATTTAAAGGATAAGGAAAAGCTTATAATTGCATCTATGATAAAATCTGAAATTATAGAAAATAAAGCAAAGATCGAAGCATATCTTGTTATTTATGAGGAAATGCTTAAAGATTTTTCTAGCGAGGAGGGGGCTTTAATACTTCAAAAAACTGGCGAAATCATACAAAAACAACCAGCATTAAGTCGATCAGTTTTTGATGGTAATACGAATAAGCTGGATTTATTTGGAACTATTATATCAAGCCACGTTATTCATTATTATGCTCGTATAAAAACCTCTCCTGATTATGTTGAAGTTGGTCCAGATACTCCAGTTTCAGAAGTTAAAGAAATTATTGAAAATGCAGTATCAAATGCCAAAAAACTTTATGATATTTCTGATAAGCTTTTACAAAGTTTTATTGATAATGCGCTAATCAAAGAAATTTCCTAATGTCTATATTTATATATTAAAATAAAGTTCCTTGTTCTCGCGGTTTATTTGTATTGTATTGTTTTTTTATCTCTTTCTTTTTTGTAACAATATTATTATTTGTTACAAGCGCATCTACGAATTTTTCTTGTTTAAATTGAAGCTCTATTTTTTGATCTGTTTTAAGGTTATCTATATTAGTAATCGGTCTGCCATTTTTATCCCAAACAACTACATATCCGCGATTTAATACATTCTCAAAAGATAAAAGTTCTAGTTTTTCACTATGGCGCTCAAGCTGTTTATTTTTTTCTTCTACTATTTTGTCTTTAATATTATCAAGCCTTTCTGCAAGGGTCGAAAATCTGATATTTTTATTTTCGATTAACTGCGAGGGGTTTAATTTATCAGTGCCTATTTGTGATAGTTTTTGAGCATATTTGTTTAAATGGTTTTTTATTGAATGATCTAACTTATCTCCATAGCGATCAATATGCTGGGTTTTGATCTCTAATATTCTTTCGGGGTGGCCTAATTTTGCCGTTAGGGCTTCGATTTTGTGGCGATGTTCAGATAACAGGCGATTGATGCCATTTATCAATCGTTTTTCATCATCGAGAACTTGAGCTATAAGCTCTCCACGTACGGGAACAGCTTTCTCTGCTGCTGCTGTTGGGGTAGGCGCTCGTAAATCTGATGCATAATCAATTAATGTAGTATCTGTTTCATGACCAACCGCTGATATAATTGGTATAGCGCTTTTTGCTGTGGCTCTAACAACATTTTCTTCATTAAACGCCATAAGGTCTTCTAGTGATCCGCCACCTCTAGCGACTATAATAACATCGGGTTTATATGGTTTATTAAGTGCGTTAAAGCCATCAATAGCATTTGTTATTTCTTTGTCTGCGTTCTCACCTTGAACTTTAACTGGCCAAATAAGAACATGACGGGCAAAGCGATCATTTATGCGGTGGAGTATATCACGAATCACTGCACCAGTGGGAGAGGTGATAACTCCTATTACTTCAGGTAAAAATGGCAGGTTTTTCTTATTCTCAGGGGAAAATAGCCCTTCAGCATGAAGTTTCTTTTTGCGATCTTCCAACATTTTAAGAAGAGCGCCTTTTCCTGCGAGCTCCATTGATTCTATGACAAGCTGATATTTAGAGTTTACGGGATAGGTTGTCATTTTACCAATGCAAATTACTTCTATGCCTTCTTCCGGGCGTATAGAAAGCTTGGATAAAGTCCCTTTCCAACATACAGCATCAATAACCGATTTTTCATCTTTTAAGCTTGTATATAAATGCCCTGATCTTGGAATTGATATACGCGATAGCTCTCCACGTACGCGCACGCGACTATAATTTTCTTCAACAGTGCGCTTTAGTGAAAAGGCTAGCTCTGATACTGTAAATTCAGGAATATTGCTTCGGAATTCTGGTTCTGTATTCATAATTGTGCATCTTAATGCTAAAAAAGAAGAAATTCTAGTTATCTCGTGATATCATATCCAAATGTTTTATGCATTTTCTAAATATACATATATGAGTGAGCCTGATGTTATTCAAGAATTGTTGGATTATCTTGATTGGGGAAAGGAAAAATCTGATTTAATCGAATCTTTGGCCATAGAATTAGTTGAGCAAACTAGGCGTAGAAAACCCAAGAGCGCGCAGCTTGAATCATTTTTGCAGGAATTTTCTTTAAATACTCAAGAGGGTAAAGCTATGATGTGCTTGGCGGAGGCTCTTTTGCGTATTCCTGATATACGTACGGTTAATGCTCTTATGAAAGATAAGGTTGCGGCGGCCAATTGGTTAAAAAAACAAGGAACTTCATCGGATTGGATTACCAAAGTCACTGGTTTTGGTATGGTCGTTACTAAAAAAACCTTGGATAGTTCATTAGCAAGATTGGGCGAACCAGTAATTCGTGAGGCCATGATCAAGGCTATGAAGATGATGGGTAGGCAATTTGTGCTTGGCACGGATATTAGCATAGCTTGCATAAATGCAAGAGATTGGCGCAAACAGGGGTATCGAATATCCTATGATATGCTTGGGGAGGCTGCTCGCGATAAAAAGACTGCTGATATATATTTTAATAGCTATAAAAATGCGATAGAAGAAGTGGCACAAAATAACAATGATGACGATCAGGGTAAAAAATCTGGGATTTCGGTTAAGCTTTCTGCTCTTCACCCAAGATATGAGTATTCACAAAAAGAAAGATGCATTCCTGAAATAACAGAAAAGTTGCAGATTCTCGCATTGCTTGCGGCTAAATATGACCTACCTTTAACCATTGATGCGGAGGAGGCAAATCGCCTTAATTTATCAATAGAGATTTTTCAAAATATATTATCGAATGAAAAATTAAAAGGATGGAACGGCTTTGGTTTGGCTGTTCAGGCATATCAAAAACGCGCATTGCCACTAATCGAATATTTGGCAAATTATGTAAGAAATGCAGAACGTAAAATTCAAATCAGGCTGGTAAAAGGTGCTTACTGGGATAGTGAGATTAAACATGCTCAAATGGGTGGTTTTCTTGAATATCCAGTTTTTACAAGAAAGGAGAATACCGATCTTTCTTATTTGGCTTGCGCGCAAAAATTATTTGAACATTCTGATGTTATATATCCAATGTTTGCCACTCATAATGCTCATACTATTTGCGCTGTGAAATATATGGCAGATCAGTTAGGCGCAGATTATGAGTTTCAGCGTCTTCATGGTATGGGTGAGGGGGTGTATGCCTCTTTATTTGATGGTCAAGATAATATAAATGCCAGTATTTATGCGCCTGTAGGCGAACATAAAGATCTTTTGCCGTATTTAGTAAGGCGGTTGCTTGAAAATGGTGCAAATAGTTCTTTTGTTAATAAATTGATGAATAAGGAAATATTACCAAAGGATATTGTCAGAGATCCTGTTGATCCTGCTTGTAAGTTTGAGGATAAGCGTCATCCAAAGATTCCCCTGCCAAAAGATATATTTGGTGAAAGGCGAGTAAATTCGGCAGGGATCGATCTTGATGATTATGAGTCATCTAAAGAAGTTTTAGATTTTATTTCTAACTATGAAATCGGTGGCAAGCCTTATTCTATAGTTGGTGGCAATAAATATGAGATGGTAGATGATAAATTTATAGAATGGTCATTTGATAATGCTTGTCAGGCTTATAAAGATTGGAATTTTAAAAGCGTACATCAAAGAGCAATAGTTATTGAAAGATTTGCAGATTTGCTTGAGATTCATAAAGATGAGCTTATGGCAATATTGGTTTATGAGGGCGGCAAGACAATTGCTGATGCACTTGGGGAGGTGCGCGAAGCCGTAGATTTTTGCCGTTATTATGCATCGATTGGTCGTGAGGTTTTTGATACAAAAGGCACTTTATTACCAGGATATACGGGAGAGGAAAACCGCCTTATCATGCAAGGTCGTGGAGTGTTCGTATGTATAAGTCCGTGGAACTTTCCCCTAGCAATTTTCACAGGTCAGGTAATTGCGGCGGTAATTGCTGGTAATGCAGTTATAGCCAAGCCCGCTTCGCAAACCTCGTATATTGCGACTAGAGTAGTTGAGCTTATGCATCAGGCGGGAATTCCTGGGGCGGTGGTTCAGCTTTTAATTGGTAATGGCGAGTTTGCTTCTAGGATTTTAGAGCATAAAAATGTGTCTGGTGTTGCTTTTACGGGCTCTACTGATACTGCAAAAATGATACAGCAGACTTTGGTAGTCCATAATGATGCGATTGTTCCTTTTATTGCCGAAACTGGTGGTCAGAATGCAATGATAGTTGATAGTTCTGCACTTTTAGAGCAGGTAGTCGATGATGTTATTTCAAGCGCATTTGGTTCTGCTGGGCAAAGATGCTCTGCACTTCGAGCTTTATATGTGCAAAATGATATAGCCGATGATTTTATAGAATTACTGGCAGGCGCTATTGGTGAAATAAATATAGGTAAACCCAATAACTTATCGGCTGATATTGGCTATATAGTAGACGTATCTGCAAAGGAAGCTTTAGATAATTATAAGGATTATATTTCTTCCCATGGACGGCTGGTCGCAGAGGCCAATATAAACAGCAGCTTAACCGATAATGACCGAATATTTGCTCCAGTTGCTTATGAGATTAATTCTATACATGTTTTAGACGGTGAAGTGTTTGGGCCTATTTTGCATATTCTAAGATTTCATGCTGATCAGTTAGGTTTTGTTATCAATCAAATAAATCGTAGTGGTTATGGGCTCACATTTGGGCTGCATAGCCGTATTGAAGTGCGTCAAGATAAGGTGGCGAAGATGGTAAAGGCGGGGAATATTTATATTAATCGCTCTATGATTGGTGCGGTGGTGGGGGTACAGCCATTTGGCGGTATGGGGCTATCAGGTACAGGACCTAAGGCTGGGGGACCTAACTATTTGCATGGTTTTGCAACAGAGAAGGTTATTTCTACCGATATAACGGCATCAGGTGGTAATGCTAGCCTTCTTACCTTAGATGATTAGGTATGATTTACCTCATATATCCATTTAATATCCATGTAGAGCAGCATATCAGCTTGAAAAATTGCTTTTACATGCTATGAATTAGCTTCAAATCATAGTTTATAGGAGCAAAAGACATGAATATTCTTTTAATTGGTTCAGGTGGTAGAGAACATGCGCTAGCATGGAAATTGTCTCAATCTTCCAATTGTTCCAAGTTATATTGTGCACCGGGTAATGCAGGGATAGAAGCTCAGGCGCAATGCGTTCCTATTGAGGTTAGTGAGATTGACAAGATAGTTGATTTTGCAATGGAAAAATCCATTGATTTGGTTGTTGTAGGACCTGAAAACCCTTTGGTCGATGGTTTAGCCGATAAATTAAGCGAAGCAAATATAGGTGTATTTGGCCCATCGGCTAGTGCTGCTAAACTTGAGGGCTCAAAAGGCTTCATGAAGGATTTATGTGCAAAATATGGCGTAAAGACAGCCAAATATGGCCGCTTTAAAAATATTGAATTGGCCAAAAAATTCATAGAAGAAACCGGAGCACCCATCGTTGTTAAAACAGATGGTCTGGCGGCTGGTAAGGGTGTTATTATTTGTGAAACTACCAATCAGGCGATTGACACGGCAAGTGATATGCTTTCAGGTGCTGCATTTGGCACGGCAGGAAAGGAAATTGTAATTGAAGAGTTTCTTGAAGGTGAGGAGGTGAGCTTTTTTGCTCTATCCGATGGAAAAACAATATTGCCTCTAACTTCTGCACAAGATCATAAGCGCGTTGGTGAAGGTGATACAGGATTAAATACCGGTGGTATGGGCGCGTATAGCCCTGCACATTTTATGAATGATGATCTAGAGCAGCAAATTATAAAAGATGTGATAGAGCCAACAATTAAGGGCATGGCATCAGAAGGCTGTCCATTTATAGGTGTTTTATTTGCAGGCCTTATGGTCAAAGACGGCAAAGCGATCTTGCTAGAGCATAATATTCGTTTTGGTGATCCTGAATGTCAGGCAATTATGATGCGTCTTCAAGGTGATTTGGTGGAGATTTTATATGCCGCGGCGCAAGGGCGGTTAGATGAGGTAAGGGGGAAGATAAGCTGGTCTGATGATACTGCGCTTTGCGTGGTGATGGCAGCTAATGGCTATCCCGCTAGTTATAAGAAGAACAAACAAATAAAGGGTATTGACGAAGCTAATGCAGTTGAGGGTGCGTATGTGTTTCATGCGGGAACGGCCAAGGATAATAATGATAATATTATAAGTGTTGGCGGGCGTGTGCTTGGCGTTACGGCCATTGGCGCGGATATAGCAACCGCGCAAAAAAGAGCTTATAAAGCAGTTGATAAGATATATTGGTCAGAAGGATTTTGCCGTCGTGATATTGGCTGGCGCGCTCTTAAGGCTCTTAGTTAGCTTAATTATCTCTTGATTTTAAAGGTGAAAATTAAGATGGCTTAACGCTTTTCCTTAAACTTAACGCTTTTCCTTAAAAAAGTCCTTCAAAATTCGTCCGCATGCATCTTCCATTAAGCCGTGAGAAATACGGGGCTTATGGTGGCAGGTCGGCTGTTCATAGAATTTTGCGCCGTGTAGTACCCCGCCACCTTTGGGGTCTGACGCGCCGATAACTACGCGTTCAATCCTTGCAAAGGAAATTGCCGCCGCGCACATGGTGCAAGGCTCTAACGTGACGTACAGAGTATAATCAGGGATACGCTGCGTTCTTGCGATATCACATGCTTTGCGGATTGCAAGGATTTCGGCATGCGCGCTTGGATCTTTTAATTCACGGGTTCTATTGCCTGCTTTGGCGATTATTTCGCCATCTTTATCAATAATAATCGCGCCGATGGGAACTTCATCACGTATTTTTGCAGCGATTGCCTCTTCCATCGCAGCTTGCATAAGGTTATGTTCTTGGCTGTTGAAAGGATTATTGCTCATGAGTGAAGATAAGCATAAAAAACAGCGCATTGCAAAGGTTATAGCAAGGGCGGGGCTGTGTTCTCGGCGTGATGCGGAAAGATGGATTGATGCAGGCCGGGTAGAGGTTAATGGTAAGATAATAAACTCACCAGCCCTTAATGTCGGCGATAATGATAAGATTATGGTTGATAATAAAGAGTTGCCAAGGATAGATCGGTCAAGATTATTTCTATATCATAAGCCACCAGGATTGGTGACAAGTCATAAAGATGAAAAGGGTCGCGCAACCATATTTGATGATTTGCCGGAATTTATGCCACGGGTGGTAAGCGTTGGCAGACTGGATCTAAATAGCGAAGGATTATTGCTGCTTACCAATGATGGAGAGATGGCAAGATTTTTAGAGCTTCCAGATACTGGTTGGGCGCGGAAATATCGTGTACGTGTACATGGAAAACTAAATGAAAAGCGGCTTAAATCCTTAAAAAATGGTATTACCATTAAGGGTGTGCATTATAAATCTATTGATGCAAAGCTAGAAGAGAAAAATAAAGCTCAGTTAAGTGGTACTAATTCATGGATAAGCATAACTTTGCGCGAAGGTAAAAATAGAGAAATTCGTCGCGTTATGGAAGAGCTTGGCCTTAATGTTACGCGTCTTATACGTACTGATTATGGTCCTTTTTCCTTGGGATCTATGAATAGAAGTGCGGTAGTAGAAGTTAAGGCTAATGTTATTAAACATCAGCTTTCAAAATATTTTGCAGGCAAGTCTGATGGCAAAAATCTAGCTTTAGCAACTAAAAAAGCGCCAAAAAATTATGATAATGGTAAGGGTAATATAGAGCCCAAAAATAAAAAAACTAATAGTTGGAAAAAATTGTGAAAATTGTTGCTGGAAAATATGGTGGTAGGAAATTGATTGTTCCAAAGGGTCGGGGTGTACGTCCTACTACTGATAAGGTGCGCGGCGCAGTATTTAATATGTTGATCTCACGCAAAGCGGTTGAGGGTGCAAATGTGTTAGATGCCTTTTGCGGAAGTGGTGCGTTGGGGATAGAAGCTATATCACGGGGAGCCGATTATTGCTATTTCATTGATAAATCGCGCTCATCTCTTGATATTGCAAGGGAAAATGTAATTGCTCTAGGGGCTGAAGGTTATTGCAATTTTGTAATTAGAGATAGTGTAAAATTACAAGAAAAGCCAGGCGATATACAAAACTACAACCTAGTGTTTTTAGATCCGCCTTATAATAGGGGATTAATTCCCAAGGTTTTGGAAAGGCTAATTAATGGGAATTGGTTAGAGTTTGGTGCGTGGATAATATGTGAGAGCGAAAGAAGCTTTGATCTGCCTGAAACTCTAGGGATTTTAGTTGATAGTAAGAAAATTTATGGCGATATAAAGATTACGCTGGCGCAATATATATCATGAATATAATTCAAAATATAATCTAGCCAATAAATCCGCCATATAAAAGGATTAGCAATCCCCCTCCTAAAATTATTCGATATATTGCAAATATTTTAAAAGTGGCATGCTTTAAGTATTTCATCATAATTGTTAGTGCAGTTAGACCAGAAATAAATGAGAATATTACAGCTATCAGGGCATCAATCCCAAGGCGTACATCGCTGGTTTTTAATAGATCAAGGCTTATCAATGCCCCTGCCCCGCTAATTGCAACCATTGCCAGCAACATGGAAAAATGTGCGCTTTCGGTACGGCTATAACCCAAAAACCGAGAGGCTGTCATGGTTATACCAGAGCGGCTAGTTCCAGGGATTAGTGCCAGAATTTGGGCAAAGCCAATTACCAGAGCATCTTTGTAGGTCATTGATTTTAAATCTTTTGTAGCCGTAGTTTTTACATCAGCATACCAAAGGATAATGCCAAAGATAATCGTTGCCCAGCCAATAACATATAAGGTTTTAAGCCAGTCAGGTTCAAATTGATGAAGAATAAGCCCTGCAATAATAACGGGAATAGATCCAATTAAAACAAATTGTAAGAGTTTAGCATCATTGCTTTTGGTTTTGCCTGTGCTGATATCTTTTACCCCTATAAGCATACGCGTAATATCACGCCAGAAATACAAAAGTACGGCAAGTAATGTTCCTACATGAACGGATATATCCATTATGAGGTTTTCCTTGTCCCAACTATCGCATTGATCAATATAGCAATGGAACAGTCCCAGATGCCCACTAGAGCTAACGGGTAGAAATTCTGTTAATCCTTGTATGACAGCTAGTATAATTATGTGGTATAAAATCATTTATTCCCTCGGAATTTAAATCAGGATTACAGGGCTTACTCCAAAATAGAGGAAAAAACAATGGTATATATAGCAGGAATAATCGGTTTTATTGGTGGATTTGTTGCAGGTCAAATGCTTTTGATGTTTTTATTGCGTGATGTAAGCAAGGAAGATTTGCTAAATGATCCTTATATAAAAATGAAATATGGTATTTTAAACTGGATTATTGCCATTATGGGAAGCTACTCAACTGTATTCATGTATCAAAGATACTTTTTTTAATTAAGGTAGTTTAAAAAATAAATTATGTATCTTATGATGTTTTTGCTCGAATATATTATTGAATATAGGGAATAAATATAATGAAAAAATATGTACTTGCTTTTGCCACTTTAGGGGTTTTGGCATCGATGCCAAGCAGCTATGCTAAGGATAATATCCCGCCCGCTAGTGAAGAGGAAAAACCAGAAGTTAAGCCTGTATCAAATTATTATATATTCGATAAGGATCATACCCAGATTTTGTTTTTTGTAGATCACTTGGGCTTTTCAAAATCTCAAGGGGAGTTCCACGAATATGATGGATATTTTGTTTTTGATCAGGAAAAGCCTAAAAACTCTAAGGTTGAGGTGACAATAAAGACGTCCAGCATTGATATGGATAGTGATAAATGGAATGAGCACATGAAAAGTTCTGACTTTTTGAATGTTGAGGCATTTCCTGATATGACATTTAAAAGCACTAATATAAAAATTACGGGTAAGAAAACGGCAGATATTATTGGTGATTTGACAATTTTAGGGGTTACAAAACCAGTTACTTTAAAAACCATATATAATAAATCTGACAAACATCCATTTAGCGGTAAATATGTAAGCGGTTTTTCTGCTAAGGCAAAAATTAAGCGCTCTGATTTTGGTATGGTTTATGGTTTGCCTGCTGTTGGTGATGAAATTAACATTATGATAGAAGTTGAGGGCATCAGGGTTGATGAAGAAAATATCGATGATAAACAAGAAACAGATCTTTTAGGAGAGGCTACAGGTAAGTCAGCTAAGTAAGATGTACGTAAAATGGAAAAGGGACTTAAAAATTGGATGACAACCTCTTAGATAGCTATGGCTTATTTTCAAAGGCTATACATTGGATAACGGCTTTTATAATATTGGCTTTGTTGGCTGTTGGGCTTTACATGGGTTCTCTTGAGTCCAGCCCACAGAAAATATTGATTTATAACCTTCATAAATCTTTCGGGCTGTTAGTTCTTGCTCTAGTTTTTGTCCGTGTTGTGTGGCACTTAATCCATAAAAAACCGAAATCTTTGCCAACTCATAAGAAGTGGGAGGTATGGCTTTCCCATTCAATACATGGGTTTTTGTATATTTTGCTTTTTGCATTGCCAATATCTGGCTGGGTTATGTCATCGGCAGGGGATTATAATGTTAAGTTATTCTTTGTAAATATGCCTGATATAGTTTCTAAAAATGAGGGATTATATGAAACTGCGGAAGAAGTTCATGAAATATTGGCATGGGTGATTATAGCGTTAGTAGGCTTGCATGTTCTTGGCGCGTTAAAGCATTATTTTGTTGATAAGGATAAAACATTAGAGCGTATGACGTGGGCGCGTATATCTATTGTTCCGGCTATATTATTATTTGGTTTTGTTGCCTTAATATATGGCTTTATTGCCTTTCAGAGTTTAAGTGAAGAGTTGGAAATAGAGCATGAGCATAAGGATCACAGTGCCTTTGAGCAGAATGATCAAAATTACGCGCAAGAAGATTTAAATAATATGAACTTAGAAGTCTTTGGTGTGACGAAATGGAATATAGATAAGAAAAAAAGCGCTATTACCTTCAAAGCAACCCAATATGGGCAGAAATTTGAAGGTAATTTTGATTTTCGAGGGCAGATATTTTTTGATCCTGAAATTCTTGATAAGAGTAAAGCAATAATTGATATAGATATGAAATCTATAAAAACCGGAAGTATTGATCGTGATAATCAAGCAAGATCAAAGGATTGGTTTGATGTTGCAACTTATCCAAAAGCGATATTTGAAACCGATGGCTTTATAAAGGTTGATGTTGAGGGGAATTACCTTGCAAAGGGTAGGTTGACTTTGCGGGGGGTAACACTGCCTGTGGATTTGCCCTTTAATCTAAAAATCAAAGAGAGACAGGGCGGTAAAATTTCTGCGGTTATGAAATCTGAGATAGAGCTTAGCAGGTTAAGTTTTGGTATAGGGCAGGGGCAGTGGTCTGATGAGGGTGCTATTGGCGACAAAGTGGCGGTTGATCTTTTTGTGGTTGCATCTAATAATTAAAATTTTATCAGGGCTTTTTTTCATAAATTATATTATTCATCATTGAATATTTTGCTGTGTCCGCTATTGTTCAATAATGAGAATCTTATATCATTTCTGGCTACAACCTTTTTCACGTAAAGTGCGCATGGTGCTTGGTGAAAAAGATTTGCCATTTGAGTTAAAGATTGAAAAAATATGGGAACGTAGAACAGAGTTTCTCGCCATGAATCCTGCCGGTGATCTTCCCGTTCTTATAGAGGAAGATGGCACAACATTATCAAATTCACAAGTTATTTGCGAATATTTGGAAGAGGTCTGCCCAAAGGTTAATTTAATTGGGGAAAATCCTGTGCAACGCGCGGAAACAAGGCGCTTAGTTAATTGGTTTGATCAAAAATTTAATGCAGAAGTAACAGAGAATCTTGTAAATGAAAAACTGATGAAATCAATTTTAAATTTGGGGTCGCCACATGGTCCTACGGTTAGGGCAGGTCGTGCAAATATACACTATCATCTTGATTATATTGGGTTTTTAACTGAAAGACGTAGCTGGCTTGCAGGGGGGGCGTTTTCTTTAGCTGATATTTCTGCTGCTGCTCATTTATCTGCGGTTGATTATATTGGTGATGTGCCATGGGAACAACATATTGGGGCAAAAAATTGGTATGATAAGGTGAAAGAACGCTCTAGTTTTGCTAAACTTTTAGATGAGCGTGTTCCAGGATTTGAGCCAGTGGAAAATTATAAAAAAACTGGTTAAGTTATTATAAATTAGGGGGGGATGAAGGTGGAAAAAAAGCACCTTTTTTGTTTTGGCTATGGATATACATGTACTTATTTAGGTCATGAGTTAATGAAAGATGCTAACTCGTGGCTTGTTCAGGGAACAACCCGTGATTGTGATAAAAAGGCGATTCTTAGGTCACAGGGTATTAAAACATATTTATTTGACTTTGATATTCCACTTCCTGATCCAGTTTATATGTTGCGTGATGTGACGCATATTTTAATATCAACGCCGCCTACAGATAATGGCGATCCAACATTTATTGCTCATGCTCATGATATAATGATGTTGCCAAAACTTAAATGGCTTGGATATTTGTCTACCACTGGCCCTTATGGTGATAGAGGCGGAGGCTGGGTTGATGAAAACTCTCAAACCCGCCCAACTACTAAGCGTGGATCTAGGCGGTTAAAAGCAGAAGAGCAATGGTTGTCATTATTTTGTAGCCACAATATACCGGTTCATATTTTTAGGTTGGCAGGAATCTATGGTCCAGAACGCAGCGCCCTTGATACGGTAAGGTCTGGTATTGCAAGGCGGGTTGATAAGCCTGGGCATTTATTTTCAAGGGTTCATATTGATGATATTGTACAGGTTTTAAAGGCCTCGATGAGTAATCCTAAGGCTGGTGAAATATATAATATATGCGATGATTTTCCAACCCCAAGTCATGAAGTTATTGATTATGCTTGCAAAATTTTGGGGTTAGAATCTCCGCCACTTGTTCCTTTTGATGATGTTGATTTATCTCCAATTGCTCAAAGTTTTTATGCTGATAATAAGCGCGTTAAAAATGATAAAATTAAGCACGAGCTAGGAATTACGTTAAAATATCCAGATTATTATAGTGGCCTTAAAGCATGTTTAGAGGCAGAAAAACAGATAAAAAACAGATAATTTATGGTAAATAGTAAAATATAGTAACTTGTATTTATTTTATGATTTTGTTGCCGCGTTCCTCACATAGGTTACTACGCTTTGTCACTTTTGCCTTGTTATAAGATGAAGCTAAATCACTATAGAGTTATATTAAAGTTCTGTCTATCCCATATATTTTACCATAATGTTTCACGTGAAACAAAAAGTGAACAAGAAAGGTTATTCCTGATTATTTTTACTATTAAGTGGCAGGCGTACACTAACTATAGTGCCAATATTGACGGTAGAATCTATATGAATTGATCCGCCATGAAGCTCTATAAGCTCTTTTGTAATAGAAAGACCTAGGCCTGTGCCTTCGTAATCCCTTGTATATTCTGATGATGCTTGCTCAAATGGACGCAATACAGATGCAAGTTTATTTGGTGGAATACCAATTCCTGTATCACAAATTTTAAATGATATGTAGTCATTATTTTCATGGCACTCGACCCAAACAGAGCCATTTTCCCTAGTAAATTTTACCGCATTTGATAAAAGGTTAAGGAATATTTGTGTAAGAGCCCTACGATCAGCGATAATGCTTAGATTTTGGTTTTCAGGTTTAAAAGGCTTGATATTTACATGTTGCTCTGTTGCTCTTCCTCTTATCATTTCGATGCAACGTTGAATGATGTCATTAATATTTATAGTTTCAAGATCAAGTACATGTTTTCCGGCCTCAATCTTTGACATATCAAGAATATCACTTATAAGGTCTAGAAGATGGTGTCCGCTTTCTTTTATACTTGTTGCATATTCAACATATTTCTCATTAAATATAGGGCCAAGCATTTGGGATTCAATCATTTCTGAAAAGCCAATAATTGCATTAAGTGGTGTACGTAGTTCATGGCTCATATTTGCAAGAAAACGTGTACGTGCGGCGTATGCCTGTTCAGAGGCGTCTTTGGCCTGCCGTAACTCTTCTTCATAAAGCATACGCTCTGTCATATCTTGCATTATTCCATATAGGGCAATAACTTCTCCCTCGTTGTTTTTTTCACAGCGCCCTTCACACATAATAAAGCGTACATCACCATCTGGGCGTATTATTCTAAATTCCATATCATAATTTTTTTCTTCAATAATTGCGCGTTGAAAAACTTGGATTACGCGCCCTAAATCTCGTTTATGAATCAATGAGGCAAGGGAATTTATACCTGGTTTAAAATGATTTTGATCAACACCAAAAATTCTAAAAATTTCTTCCGACCAAGATATGTGTTCATCACCTACAAGCCAGTGCCAGTGCCCCATACGTCCGATTGCCTCGGCTTCTGAGAGTTGTTTTTCGCGACGTTGCAGGTTTTTTTGCTTTTCTATTATCTCTGTAATATCTTTTCCAATAGCATATATTTTGCAATCACTATATTTTATCTGCCATTCAATAAAGCGTGTTGAGCTATTTGCGATGTTAAGGTGGGCCTGTATGTTAATAATATTACCCTCATTTATATTATTGTCTTTAAAAGCATTTATTGTGCTGATTATTTGCGCTTTATCTTCTTTCTTAAATAGTTCAAAAAATGAATTATTGTCATTATCGATAAGTTGTAAAAAAGCACTGTTATTATATATAATTTCCCCCGATATATCGGTAACAACCATTAAATCCTTAGCCATTTCAGTAAATATTGAATGATTGTTGAAATATGTGTGCTCGTCTTTTACATTTTTTATATTTGCTGGTTCAAAGGATTGCTCTATTCGTGATGCAGAGTCATGTATTTTTTCCATTAAGCCGTCAAGTTTATCATTTATATTATTTTCACTTGATATGCCTTCTTCTACCGCAGAAGCAATTAAATAACGGCGATTATCAGGGGTGTTAATCCAGTCAAACTGAAATTCGCTCATAATCCCGCTATCTTTAATATGAACATCATGGATTCCGGCAGGAATGGCCGATAAATCTTCTATGTTTTCTAAATCTTCTTCTGAAAATTGGATTGAATCTTGGATATAATTTTGCCCATCAGGGGTAATTCCGCTTATCTCAAAAAAGGCTTCATTAGCATATATAATAAGACCATTGGTATCGACAACAAAACGTGCTGCCTCACTTTCGATCAGGTGATGAGGCGATAAATTGCCTTTTATATCTATTATATTACCTATGGACATAAGATGGTACGCAAGAAGAATCAAAGAACCTTAAGTTTGATCATACGCAAAAATCAAGGACCCTGACAAGCCCTTTTTCATATAACCTTAGGACCAATCATCTGTAAGGTTATATTTGTGTTTGCTAATACTTTACGGAACAGCCATAAGGAGCGGTTATTGGAATTTCTACTTTATGTCCTTGTGATAAGGCGTCAAGAGCGCTAAGAACTAAATTTTCTGCTTCTGATATTGTACTTGGATTGGGGCTTGGTCTATCGTCAATTGCGCCGATATATTCAACATTACCCTGAGCAGAAATAACAAACATATGCGGAGTAGTCTTAGCCCCATATAACCTTCCGATCTTGCCGGTGGGATCAAGTATTCGAGTAGTAGCATTAGAACCAGATTTTTTGACTATTTCTATCGCTTCTTCAGGGGTGACATAGCCCTGTTTGCCAGGAGCAGAAGATACAATAGAAACCCATATTACGCCGTTATCGGTGGCTATTTTCTGGGTTTTTTGCATGTTACCGGTTTCGTAATGTTTCCTAACAAAGGGGCATTTGTGATTTGTCCATTCTAATACAACAATTGTTCCTTTTTGATCTTTAAGGCTGAATTTATTGCCATAAATATCTATAGCTTCAAAATCTGGAGCGGGTTTACTTACTTGTGCTATTGATGGGGCAGAAGGTCTGCTATTACCATTATTTGTATCTGGGCTGTTTTTGTTGGTGTTATTTACATTTTCATTATCTGAAACTGCATTTTCGCTTGTTGTGGCTTGTTTTTTTGTATCAATTTTAATCCAGCCGAAAGCTAAGGGAATAAAGGCCAAGGCAAGAAAAACGTATAGAAGATAAATTGGTTTTTTAGGCATATTTTTTTCCTTTACTTGTTGATGATTTCTTTGAGTGTCCCAAAAGTTAAAACTTGCGGCAGTATAATTTCTTTAGGACGTTTTTGGGTTATTGGATTTCTTGGTCCATAGTAAATATATAAAGGAACTCCATTGCGTCCAAAATTATCAAGATATTCTGTAATCTCAGAATCCTGATTTGTCCAATCACCGATTAGATATTGTACATTATTTTCTTCAAATAATTTCTTAGTGGCATCAATATTGATAGAGGCTGTGTGGTTTATTTTGCAGGTTATGCACCATGCAGCGGTTATCTCTACAAATATAGGTTCATTTCCTTCTAATAATAATGCCAGTTTTTCTTTGCTGTACGCCTCGCCAAATTTATAAGTTCTTTCTATGTGCAAAGGCTTTATAGTTCTGATTGCTGATAATGTATAGACCATCAATATAATGGATATCACAAGGCTTATATGGGTGAGTAATCGCGCAATTCCTATATTTTCCAAATGGATAAGCCATACACTAAATGATAATGCCAGCAAACCTAATAGAGAATATAATATTCCATCAGAGCCAGTTTGTTGACTTAATACCCATATTAACCATGCAGATGAGGCAAGCATTGGAAAGGCCAAAAATTGCTTGAATGTTCCCATCCAAGCGCCGGGCTTTGGTAATATATGACGTGCGGGCGGAACAAATGATAGGAATAAATAGGGCAGGGCCAAACCAAACCCAAGCATAGCAAAGACGCTTAAAGATATTAAAGCAGGTTGTGTTATTGCAAATCCCATAGCCGCGCCCATAAATGGCGCAGTACAAGGAGTAGCAACAATTGTTGCAAGCACTCCGGTGAAAAAACTGCTGCTTAGTGAATTTCCTTTGGTCAGGGAGTTCCCTACATTTGTTAGGCGGGTGCCAAGCTCAAAGAATCCCATAAGATTTAGACCTATCGCAAATAGTAAATATGCAAGGAATGCTATGATTACAGGGCTTTGGAATTGAAAGCCCCAGCCAAAAGCAGTGCCTGCTTCTTTGAAAATAATAATAATCCCACCAAAGGCGACAAAACTTAAAATTACGCCTAATGTATATGATAATCCATGCTGGCGCGCTAGACTATTTTCTTTATCTTTCATTTTAACAAGACTTAGCGCTTTCATGGATAAAACAGGAAAAACGCAAGGCATTAAATTTAGTATGATTCCGCCTGCAAAGGCGAATAATAATGCTAATGTCCAGTTCATAAATTTGTCTTTATATGCTGATTTATCTTTATGTAAGGTTGTGTTTTCTTGATTGGTTATATCGGTTTGTTTTTCTATATTCCTTTTGTTTATATCTGGCTTTTTTACAATATTTTTTGCAGGTAGAGCTTCTAATGAAAAGCCTTTATTCTTACCAATCTCCCCCTTAATAACCAGTAATCCCGATATATCTTCAAGTTCGGATATTGGCTGATCTCCGCGCTCATGCTGTATTGTTACAATTCCATCATGTATAGAAACTTCGGGTATAGCTACGTGATTTATTATCCCCCAGTTACGTGGAAAAAATTCTAAATTATCACTTGTTGCATCATTCAAAATTGTTCTATTTTCAGGGGTAAGAGATAGTTGTAACTTGTTATTTTCTTCGTTGAAAAAAAAGTCACCCCTTATATTTTCAGGAAGTCTTTCTTTTGCTTTATCTATGTATTCTTTTTGATTATCATTAAGATTATCAGGGTCATTGAGATATATCGATATTTTATCATTTTCAGGAATGCAGATCTCATTACAAACTAGCATATCGATTTGTGCACTAAGCTTTATTTTTCCTTCGGGAAGGGTATCGGGAACAGTTAGGGTTTGTAGTAAGTTTACATCATCATAATAGCCATAGTTAACAAGTACATCATAAGATATTTTATCCGGTGTTGGCCAATTTATCTCTGATATTTCAAAGCCATCAGGCAAATCCCACTTAATCTTAACAGGAAGACCAGAATCGCCAGGATTGTCCCAATAAACATGCCAGTGAGGGGAAAGTTTTATATTAGTAGCGATAGTTATCTTATCTCCGGGCTTTATTGCGCTATGTTCGGGAATAATGCTTATATCTGTGTATCGTTCTTCTTGTGCATATGAAATAGCAGGAAGCGTAAATGTTAGGGCTATAATTACCAATATTTTTCGAGTGAATGAGGATAAAATCATTATATATTTAATTCCTTAAGCTATATGCCGCTATCATTAAAGGTAAATTTACTTATACATTATATCGTTAAATAACGATATGATGCTATTCGTAATATATCAATTTTTGTTACAAGTTTTTTATGATTGAGTAACCTTAGTTAATTTAAGTTGGTTCTGAGTTATTTTAATAAGAAAGAGAGAAAGCTTATGGATAAGGTTTTATGGTCGCCTACGCAAAAGCAGGTAGAGTCAAGTAATTTGCATGATTTTATGACTTATATAAGAACACGTACGGGGAAAGAATTTGCTGATTATATGGATATTTGGCAATGGTCAGTTAGTGAAAATAGGATATTTTGGGACTATATATGGGATTATTGCAAGGTTATTGGTGATAAAGGCGATATTATACTTGATAATAATAATGGAAATATATTGGGCGCGCAATTTTTCCCCGATTCCAGTCTTAATTATGCACAAAATCTGCTAGAGAAGCTTAAAAATGAAGATTTATCCGTTACCGCCATGGTTTTTCGTGATGAAAAAGGGAACGAAACATCAATAAGCAGGAAAGAGCTTTTAGAAAAGGTCTCTATATGGCAACAAGCCATGAAATCTAACGGCATAGTAAAAGGTGATCGTATCGCGGGATATATGCCAAATATGATGGAAACTATTATTGTAGCATTAGCAGCAATATCATTGGGGGCAATTTGGTCATCAGCATCACCAGACTTTGGTGTGCAAGGGGTTTTGGACAGGTTTGACCAAATAAAGCCAAAAATGTTAGTGGCTGTTGATGGTTATTATTATAATGGCAAGGTTATAGATGTTTTGAATAAAATAAAACAAATGGTGCCCCGGCTATCTAGCCTAGAAAAAACCATAATTATACCTTTTGCAAGTTCATATTGTGATGTATCAGATATCGAATATACCTGTTTGAGTGCAGACTTCATAAAACCTTATCAGCCAATGGATATAGACTATGTACGTGTAGAGTTTAATCACCCATTATTCATCATGTTCTCATCGGGAACAACAGGGGTTCCTAAATGCATTGTTCATGGGCATGGTGGAACTTTGCTTCAGCATTTAAAAGAGCATCAACTTCACTGTGATATAAAGCCTGATGATAAAGTGTTTTACTTTACCACTTGTGGTTGGATGATGTGGAACTGGCTGCTTAGCGCTCTGGCCTCAAAAGCGACTTTATTGCTTTATGATGGTTCGCCTTTTTATCATGATGGTAATGTGCTTTGGGATTATACATCAAAACATGAATGCAGTTTTTTTGGAACTTCGGCAAAATATATAGAGGCAATGAAGGTTAATAATATAACTCCTTCAAAAACCCATGATTTATCATCTTTACGCGTTATTGCTTCTACAGGATCACCTTTAGTTCATGCAAGTTTTGACTTTGTATATGAAAATATAAAACAAGACGTGCATTTGGCTTCAATATCTGGCGGCACTGATATTGTTTCATGTTTTGTTTTGGGTAATCCAATATCAGCAGTTTATCGCGGAGAGATTCAGTGTGCAGGGCTTGGCATGGCAGTTGATGTTTATGATGATAATCAGCAATCTGTAAAAATAGGGGCAGGAGAGCTTGTTTGCACAAAACCTTTTCCATCTATGCCGGTTTGTTTTTGGGGCGATGATGATAGTAAAAGCAGATATAAGTCCGCTTATTTTGAACATTTTGATAATATATGGGTTCATGGTGACTGGATTAAAAGAACCAAGCATGGCGGATTTATAATATTAGGGCGCAGTGATGCAACGCTAAATCCTGGTGGTGTACGTATTGGAACGGCCGAGATTTACAGGCAGGTAGAAAAAATTGATGCTATAGAAGACTCGGTTGTAATTGGTCAAGACTGGCAAGGTGATGTGCGTGTGATCCTTTTTGTAATAATAAAAAAAGGCTGGGAGCTTGATGATAATTTGATAAAAAAGATTAAGAGTGTAATTCGTAAAGGCGCATCTCCGCGTCATGTTCCTGCAAAGATTATTGCCGTTTCGGATATTCCGCGTACAAAAAGCGGGAAGATAACAGAGATTGCTGTGCGAGATGTTGTTATGGGTAGACCGATCAAAAATGTTGAGGCTTTGGCTAATCCTGAAAGCCTAGAGATATATAAGGGGCTAGAGGAGTTAAAAAGTTAATATTTTAATATAAGGTTAGAAATTACTTGCAAATTTTTTTGCTAAATGTTTTTCTATAATTGTTATGAATAGTTGTTTGTTGCAAGTCGTTGAATTTTCTTACCGCTCGGTTATGGTTCGGGTGGCGATGCTTGCAGTGGCATCAGCAAATGCGGCGGGCAAGTCCCGCAAGTAACAGCCCATAGCGCACAGAAGCTAGCGCGATAATATCTTAAAAATTATAAAATCAACCAAAGGATACGAAAATTCGTTTGTCCTTAGCAAAAATGAGCATTAAAACAATGAAAAATAACTTTGAATTAGAAAATATAGTGAATATGAAGCTGCAAAATAGATCTGATAAACCAAGAGAGCGTAAATTTCGTCCAGTGTTGCATGCCCTAACTGCAAATCCTGGGGCAGAAATGATGCGCTATGCTCAAGGGCGTGATGGTATAATTACGCTTGGTCAAGGGGAAGGCGATGCCCCTACACCTGATTTTATTTGTGATGCTGCTATACAGGCAGTGAAACAGGGGCGTACTTTTTATGGACAAGTTCTTGGAAGACCTGAATTAAGGCGGGCAATATCTGATTATTATAATGGAATTTATAATCTGGAAATTCCAAGTAGTCGCGTATTTATAACTCCTTCGGGTTCTACGGCAATGCATTTATCCCTAGCAGCACTAGTTGATAAAGGCGATGAAGTAGTGGCAGTAACGCCAATATGGAAAAACTTGCTTGGTGCGGTAGAGCTTACTCAAGCCCATACCAAGCAAGTATCACTTGATTACGATCTTGAAAAAGATGAATGGCAGCTTGATCTTGATAAATTATTTGCGGCAGTAACTGAAAAGACTAAGGTTATGCTTATCGTTACCCCGTCCAATCCCACGGGCTGGACGGCAACGCGTGATGAGCTGGAAGCTATATTAGATTTTGCTCGTGAGCGCGAAATTTGGGTTTTATCTGATGAGGTTTATGCCCGCCTAGTTTATGAGGGCGTACGTGCGCCTAGTTTTCTTGATGTTGCGCGCCCTGACGATTTATTGCTGGTGGTTAACAGTTTTTCTAAAAGCTGGGCTATGACGGGCTGGCGATTGGGCTGGATAGTAGGACCGCATGAGGCAGAAGATAAGATTCGCGATGTTGCCCTTTATAATCACTTATGCCCGCCTTCTTTTCCACAATTTGGTGCAATAGCAGCGTTAGAAGATGGAGAAGGTTTTTTGGCTCAGCAACTAGATTTGTGGCGCTCTAACCGTGATTTAGTGGTTGAGCGTTTTAAGGCGATGGGTAATGTTCATATGTCTTATCCTGCAAGCACATTCTATGCTTTTTTCAAGG
>JALTAZ010000130.1 GCA_027075555.1 Micavibrio sp. | reverse complement strand
TGCATCATTTCTTCTGTTTGTTCTTCATCACCATAAACGACCATGAAGATACGTTGCTCACGATAATATTCAACTCGACAAACAATATCAGGAAGAGGCGTATCACTTACCATCATTATATTACCATCATGAAGTACGCCTAACTCTATATTCATCCAAGCCCCGGTGTTTCATTAGTTGGTGGTGAAAAATCTGGTAGAGTTGAGTCCATGGAAAGTGCCTCAACCGTATTATCACTAGGATTTGGCATTTCTTGTGTAAATTGATTTGCAATAATTCCGCTATTCATATCACCAAGAAGGGAGCAGCATTCATACCCTCTAGATAAATTATCTATGGTTTCGTTATTATCTAAAACTTCTATTCCACTATTCTCCAAAGCTTGGAGCAGTTCATCTGGATGCATTCTATACCCCACATATATAAGCTCATGAACATTATGACATACAAATATTAATAATTCCTTATATAACGTGTTTTTCATAAAAAAGCAAGGCGCCATTATGTTGATGTTTGCTTATTTACAATTTTGGCAGGCACTCCCATGGCTAAGGAATCATCTGGTATATTTTTAAATACCACAGCATTTGCACCAATAATAGATGAGCGCCCAATACAAATAGATCCAAATATCTTTGCACCGGCATATATAACAACATTATTACTTATAATGGGATATTCTCTAACATCATAACTTTTTGTTCCTATAGTCACACCCTGATATATAGTTACATTTTCGCCTATAATAACATTGTCACCTATGACAATGCCACAAGGATGGGGGAAATATAGACCACTTCCATATGAGGCATAAGAACTACAATAGCAGCTAGTTACAACACAAGTTATATACCATATTAATTTCTGCAACATTTTGCCTATAATAGGAACCCTTTGAACGAGTTGCTGTAATCTAATGGAAAGCGACAACTGAAAACCAGGCTGCAAGAACAATAACACAAAAACAGAAATAATATTTAAATTATCGTTGTATTTTAGCGCATCTGATTTAACCAGTTTCCAAAAACAATATTTATCTTTTTTCATATAATTAATACCAAAATAATAAGTTAATGTGTATTAGTTGAGACTTCATCATAAAGGGACAATGTATTTATAATCATTCGATCGCTAGTGAATTTAGACAAAAATCTATTTTTACCATTATTACCTATTTTGATAAGATCTTTTTTATTAACAGATGATATGCATCTCGCCAAAGCAGTTGCATCATCAGGGGGAATAAGAAAACCTGTTTCCTTATCAATTACAATTTCTGCTAACCCCCCAACTCTAGAAGCTATAACAGGCTTTGAAACTCGCATTGCCTCAATCGCTACTAAGCCAAACCCCTCCCACAAGGAGGGAATAACAACAGCATCACTTGCACTCATATAGGCTGCTATTTCTGAGGAAGTACGCCAGCCCAGTGCCTTAACATTTTTATACTTGGAAAAGTCTATTTCATTACCACTAATAACAGAACCACCAATAACATATAATACAACATTATTTTCCATATCAGAAACAGCTTCAAGCAAAATATCAATACCCTTTTGAGTGTCAAACCTGCCCACGAATAAGAGCTTCAAACGTGTATCTTCCCAAGGAACAAGAGTGAATTTTGGTGGGGTTTTGGAAATACCATTATATATGGTAACTAGCTTAGATTCAGATATACCAATGTCTAAACCAACTTGCTTTTCATGATTAGAAATACAAATTATCTTGCTGCAAAAAAAAGATAATATCTTCTCAACTATTACTATAATTGATTTTTGCAGTTTAGATTGCTTCATATTCGTTGCAAAACCATGAGGACAATATATTACCTTTGCTCTAAAAAATGGCGATAATAGCCTTACGATAAATCCTGCAAAAGTAGAGTGGGCATGAACTATATCAGGCCTGATCTTACGCATAACCCTGATATATTCCTTTGCCAAGTTAAATATACCCAATTTACGAGTGGGGCGAGAAAACCAGAAAACTGATTTTTTAATATCGGGTATAGCTTCCTTATGATTTTCAGGAGCTAATATAAATATTTCACTATCCCCCATCTCTTTTTGCATGGCAGGTAATAATTCATTTAAATATGTTCCTGTTCCACCTAATAAGGTTTCACAAACATGTAGAACTTTCATCTTGCTATTTACCTTACATTACTAAGCCTTGTTACAAACAACCAAATCAACGTTCTTGCATTGTTAGGACGGGTCATTTAGTGTCTGCCTTTATTAAGTCCTATTTATTTGAAATGCAAGCCTACTGATGAAAACACAAACTATATTTTGGTCTATATTTACCATTAGCTTAATATTGGTATTGGCAGGATTTTTCCCTAGTTTAAAAGGACTCTTAGAAGCATGGAACACAAAAGAATATAGCCACGGATACATTATTCCATTTTTATCTGTACTTATTGGCTGGCATATTCTTACCGAGAAAAAACCCAAGACAAAGCCATCGTGGCTTGGACTTCCGCTGGTTATTGTAGGATTTTTATTATTGATAATATCTCAGCTATCAGCCTTTGCAACGCCTTCATATTACGGTTTTGTAATCGCGCTTATAGGTATAACAATATCATTTTTTGGGCTAGGGTTTGCAATTAATCTAACCCCTGCATTTATATATCTAATCTTTGCTATTCCCCTGCCAAAGCTCATTTATATGGAGCTTTCCGCAGAGCTACAGCTTATATCATCTTCCCTAGGGGTCTTTATGTTACAAACATTTGGAATATCGGTTTTTCAAGATGGTAATATAATAGATTTAGGAACTCAAAAGCTGCAAGTAGTAGAAGCATGTAGCGGTCTGCGTTATCTATTCCCACTTATGAGCTTTAGCTTTCTTATTGCTTTTTTATTAGATGATAAAATGTGGAAACGCGTTGTTATATTCCTATCTGCTATCCCGATAACTATTGTCATGAACTCGCTTCGTATTGCCATTGTCGGTATATTGGTTAATTGGGGTGGAAGTGAAATGGCAGAAGGTCTAATACATGACCTTGAGGGCTGGATGATTTTTGCCATATGCGTTGCAATTTTGATGATAGAAGTCTGGATATTAACTAATATAGGTTCTAATAAGGGTCGCTTGCGCCATGAATATATCGGGCTTGCTTCTGGTTCTATTATTACAGGAAAGCCTAAACTCAAAGCTCCATCGATCATAATTTTTGTAATAACTATAATGCTATCATTATTTACAATAATCTATGATATAAATGACCGGAAAGAGATTACACCGTCGCACCCACAATTTGCTTTTTTTCCACTAAACCTAGGAGATTGGCATGGTAGACAAAGCCAACTTGAACCTAATATATTAAAAACACTTAAACTCAGCGATTATTTCATCGCTGATTATAAGAAAAGCCAAGATCAAGAGCCTGTAAACTTGTATATAGCATATTATAACTCTCAACGCGTTGGAACTTCTGCGCACTCACCTTCTAATTGCCTGCCTGGAGGCGGCTGGAAAATCACAAAGCGTGAAGTAATTCCCGTTGATCTGGAAAACCAATCAATTCCTGTAACACGTATGGTTATTGACAAAGATGACCAGTCGCTTCTTATGTATTATTGGTTTGATCAACGCGGACGTATTATCAATGATCAATATGGAGCAAAATGGTATCTTTTAGTTGATTCAATAACCAAACAACGTACTGACGGTGCATTAGTGCGCTTAACCACCCCTATATTGGACTATGAAAACGTAGATAAAGCAGATAAAAGAATAAAAAGCCTTATAAAAGCAGCATATCCTAAAATCAGGCAATATATCCCTCAATAATCATAGTTATTTAATTCTATTAAGTAGGTTTTTAGCCTCATTAAAGGCAGGGTATTTATCATTTCCTTTTGCTGCTTCTTGCAATATTTCTATAGCTTTATCAAGATCACCCATTTTAAAAAGCAAATACCCATAATGATATTGCATTTGCGGTAGAGGAAAATCCACAAGGAATAGTGAACGCTCTAAAATTGGCTTGGCTTGTGCGTAATTTCCCTGACGAGTATAAACCCAGCCCAAAGTATCTAAATAATATGGATTATCAGAAGTAATAAAACGCTCTGCGGCTATCTTAGCTTTTGCCATAGCCTTTTTATCATCGCTTTGATAATCGGCGATAAGCTGAGCCAAATTATTTGCCGCGGCATCAAGTTCAGGATTTTCTGATAAAAGTCTATTATATATATTGATAGCCTTCGCAATTTGACCTTGCTTAGAAAAGACATCTGCCATCATCATCAAAGCATTTATTTCTGTAGGAATGGCTTTACTTGCCTGTTTCAATATTTCTATAGCTTTATCAAGATCACCATTTCTAATATATATTTTTGCCAAATAAATATATGGCAATTGTGTACTAGGACTGCTTTTTATAGCCCTGTTAAAAGCAGATATAGCCTCATTTGTTTTGCCAAGCATAAGTAATAACTTACCACTTACGGTTGGAATAGTTGCCGTTTTAGTATCAAGAGAATCTATATATTTAGAAATCTCTGATAGCTGGTTAAGCTCCTCAGCAATCAATAGCAGCGCAGATAATGCATGTTCTGATAAAGATGATGAAGGGTTTTTATCTATAACTTGCTTATAAATTCTCATCGCTTCTTTCTTATCGCCTTGAGCCTCCTTAATTTGCCCACGTAAAAATAATATAAGGCTATCTTTAGCATCTATAGATGAAAGCCTTTCTATAGCATAATTAGCACTTTTCCAATCCTGTTCTTTAATTGCCAATCGCGCCATACTCTCCCAGCCTATTAGGTTTTTAGGATCAGTTTTTGTTACCATAGATAAGATTTCACGTGCACGCTCTATATCCTTTCTTAATATATATAGCTGCGCTAAACGAATATAAGTTGTTAAATTTGTAGGATCAGCTTCAATTGATTGCTGTAGCGTATCTATGGCAAGGTCGTTATATCCTTGGATTATAAATGCTTCTGCTAAAATACGAAAGGCCTTTGTGTCTTTCGGGTTATCACGTATTATCGTCCTTAGATCAGATACTGCGCTCTGATAATCACCTTGAGAAAATGCCAAACTGGCACGAACAAAAAGGGCTTCTTTGTTATTTATATCTTTAGCCAAAACCTCAGCAATCAGTTTTGATGCAAAGGCCGCGTCACCTTGATTTAATTTTATTCCAGCCAAAGACGTACTAGCATTAAGGCTAATACCTTCATCTACATTGGCACTAATAACATTTTCTAATGTTTGAATAGCTTTATCAGCAAGATCGCCCCTTATATACAAGTCAGCCAACCATAAATATAAAATTTTCTGATCTGGGCTTTTTTCTATATAAGAACGGATTTCTTTTTCCGCTTGTGATATTCCTGCCCATTTCTCCATTGCCAATGAAAGCTTGCGCTTAGCTAATATATTATCAGGAAATTTTTTAACAGTATCTCTAAGAACCTGCTCCGCTTCTTTCTCATATCCTTCCTTAGATAATATTTCAGCAAGGTCAAAACGCATAGTTATATCATCAGGTCTAAGCTTGAATACTGACTTATAGGTATCAATCACCTTAGAATAATTTCTAGCTTCGGAATATACTGCCGCTTTAAGCAATAATAACGATAAATCCTTGGGGTTGCGCTCTATCCCCCTATCTAGAGTTTTTATGGCTTTATCATATTTTTCAAGGGCTAGGTAAATGCCCGCAAGAACAGAGAATGCAACTATATTTTTTGAATCAAGTTTAAGAGCGGCTTCGACTTCTGCTTTGGCTTCATCAAATTTCTTATTTTTAAGTAAAAGTGATGCTTTTAAAGCATGAGCCGTGGAGTTTTTAGGATCAATCGATAAAACATGATCAATACGTTTTTCTACCTGATCATATTGCCCTACTGTTAAATAGAACTGAGATAACCTTATAACTGCGGGAATAAAATTGGGGTCTTGTTGCTCTGCTACTAAATAGGCTTTTAATGCACTTCCTATATTTCCTTGCATTTCATCTACAAGACCTAGCTTATGTAATATCTCAGGATCAGCAGGAGATATACGAGCAGCATTGCGATATTCAAGGCGAGCCTTAATATAGTCTTGTTGTTCAAAAAAACTATCGCCACGGCTTATATATTTCTTCTCTTTTTCCTCTGGCGAGTTACAAGCAACAAGAGTAAAGCTGATCATTACGCTTATAGTGATAAGCCAAAACCTACGCAATGTCATGAGATCTCCATAAATATTATCATTGTTTAATTTGATGTATCATATAGATCATTATTATATATTTTACCAGAACCCATAAATTTAATTACCAACGTCCTTATAGATATATAAAGATTTATTGAAATATTGATTGCGCTTATATTTTACCTATGATAGACCACTAGCTTAATAGGTTATTTTGATTGAGGATAAAGAAATGAAGATTCAAAATCTTTTGATGGTTGCGGGTATGATATTTGTATCGGTTATAGGGGCAAAGCCTGCTTCTGCGGTTGGTGTCGATTTTACAGGCCCATATGTGAATATGTCACCAGATCCTCTTGTTATTGGGCAAACAGGTACAATTACTGGGGCATCTATAATTGGTGATACTGTGCTAAATGTAATAAATGGAACTCTTCCAACTGGTGGTATGGTTACATTTAGCTATAATTTTGATGGTAATATTGGAACCCCTGCACTTTTATCTGCTACTTCTGATTATTCATATGAAAATGGCGGGCAGCTTTTTGAAGGTTTTGCGGTTGGTGTTGACGGTGTTGGCTCTAATTTTTCCGCTGCTGAGGGTAGTGTTGATGGCTCTGCCTCTACGGCTCTTGCGTTTGCTAGCGCAGAGATACAAGGATCACAAACAGGTACAACAATTATCAAAAACCTATCTGCAGGAACGTTGGATTTTGTTTCAACTTTCCTAGGAACTGTAATAGGGTCTAAGAACTTTTCTATATCTTACGAAGTTTCAGCAGTTCCTGTTCCTGCTGCTTTGCCGATGTTTGTTATTAGCCTTGCAGTTCTTGTTGGATATCGCAAAAGAAAATCTAAGCAAGAAGATAGAGTAGCTATGATAGCTTAGCTATATTACATAAGTTTAATAAAGATTTAAATGCTAGGTAAATATTTACCCAGCATTTTTCTTTGGAGTAATTAAGAAACGCAAAATTACTTTTTAATAAATTTTTGAATGATTCTCATTATAAAGAAATATAACGGAGCGGGCAATATGTGCAAAATTTTCATTATATAGGTAAATTTCTTAGGAAAATGAATTTCAAATACCCTTGATTTTATCCCTCTTATAATTGCTTTTGCAGCAATGTCAGGCTCTATTATCATTGGCATAGGAAAATCATTCTTATCAGTTAGCGGCGTCCTAACAAAACCAGGATTTATTACTTTAACATCAATATTTTTATGTTCTAGTTCTGTTTTTAAACTCTCAGCATAGCTAATAATTGCCGCTTTACTAGCGCAATAAGGCTGTCCCATAGGTAATCCTCTATAACCTGCAACAGAAGCGCATAAAATAATCTGACCAAATTTTTGCTTTTCAAATATGGGCAAAAGGACATCAACCATATTAAAAGCCCCGCCGATATTAACACTTAACATTTTATGAATGATTTTTATATCCTTCTTATTTCCATCGTGAGGCAGGTATATAGCTGGCAAAAAAATTGCGCTATCAATATTTGGATAAATTTCCTTTATAATATTTACGGCATTAATAAGTGATTTATGGCTTTCAACATCTACTGGACAAACAAGATGATTTCCTCCAAGATTATTATTTAAATCTTCTAACTTATTTTCCCTACGGGCTGATAAAATTAAAATAGCCCCCAATTCTGATAACTCTTTGGCTAACGCAAAACCGATACCACTGCTACAACCGATAATCCATATAACTTTGCCGTTTATATCCTTCATTACAATAATCCTAGGATAATAAGCTATTCAACTGTAACCGATTTTGCCAAGTTGCGTGGCTGATCTACATCTGTACCTTTTAGAACTGCAACATGATAAGCCAATAGCTGCACTGGAATAGAGTATAAAATAGGTGCAACAAAATGGTGAACTGCCCCCATAGACACACTCCATGTTGTCTGATTTTTAAGCAAATGTGCACCTTTCACATCTGATATTAAAAATATCTTACCGCCTCTAGCCACTGTTTCTGCAATGTTAGAGGCATTTTTTTCAAATAATGGATCATTTTCTGGTGCAATAACAACAACAGGAACATTGTCATCTATTAAAGCAATAGGTCCATGTTTCATCTCTCCCGAAGCATAACCTTCTGCGTGAATATATGAAATTTCTTTAAGTTTCAAAGCTCCCTCTAGAGCGATTGGGTATAAGCTACCTCGGCCTAGATAAAGCACGTCCCTTGCATCTGCAACATCTTTTGCTATGGAATGTATTGCCTCATCATGCCGCAACATATCCGCAGCAATCGTTGGTACGTGGCGCAAGGCGTCGGCCATTTCATGCTCTTTTTCTTTATCAATTGACCCTTTGCTGCGGGCTGCTGCTAATATCATGCATGCAAGGGTTGTTAGCTGCGTTGTGAATGCTTTGGTTGATGCAACGCCAATTTCCGGACCCGCCAAAGTATGAAGCACAAAATCAGATTCACGCTCTATTGTGCTTTCTATAGTATTGATAATAGATATTATTTTTTGTCCCTGAGATCTACAATAGCGCAAAGCCTCCAATGTATCTAACGTTTCACCAGATTGAGATATAAAAATTGCTGCACCCCCTTCAGGCATTGGCGCTTCTCTATATCTAAACTCGCTTGCAACATCAATCTCACATGGTATGCGTGCTATTTGCTCAAACCAATATTTTGCAACCATGCACGCATAATACGCTGTGCCACAAGCAATTAAAGTAAGGCGCGGAGCATTAACTATACCATCAAGAACATCTTCAGGAATTGATATTTTCCCCGTTCCCGCATTTACATAAGAGTTAAGCGTTTCACCAATTACTGCGGGCTGTTCATATATTTCTTTGAGCATATAATGACGATATTCGCCTTTTCCAGTTGATGCCCCTGATTGTTCAGTAATGCGGATATTGCGATTTGCTGCGACACCATCTTTATTATAAATTTTAATATCTTTACGCGTGACTATAACTCTATCGCCATCTTCAAGAAAACATATACGCTTTGTAAGTGGAGCAAGCGCGTAAGAATCCGATGCCATGAACATCTCACCCTCACCATAGCCAATAGCCAAAGGTGTGCCATGACGGCACCCAACGATAAAATCATGATGTCCCGCAAAAATTATGACCAGAGCATAAGCGCCATCTAACCTATCCATAGCTTTATTTGCTGCATCTACGGGTTTTAACCCTTCATTCATATAATGCGTAACCAGATGCACAATAACCTCGGTATCAGTTTCTGTTTCAAACACTGCGCCTTGATCTTCCAACTCTGATTTAAGTGCAGCATAATTTTCAATTATACCATTATGCACAACCGCCAATTTATCATTAGCATGCGGGTGAGCGTTGCGTTCATTAGGAAGACCATGCGTTGCCCAGCGCGTATGACCTATACCAACCGTTCCCTTTAACGGATCAGCCTCTAATTTTGCGGCAAGATTATGTAGCTTTCCCTGAGCACGCCGGCGATCAATATGCCCATTTGATAAACAAGCAATTCCAGCAGAATCATAGCCACGATATTCAAGACGTTTTAACCCTTCAAGTAAAAGCGGGGCTACTTCCTGCTCTCCAATAATTCCAAATATTCCGCACATTTATTTATTATTGCCTTTCACTTAATTAACGTATATCAGCTTATAAATCATAGACATAACAAGGATTATTTCAAATCACGAAATTTTACCAATTATTTCATAAGTAATAACTATTTACACTGAATGGGCATATATTGACCATTATCATCAGGGCAGGGCATACACAATCCATTTACATCAAAATAATCATTTTTCAAGCAATATTGTTTATCTCTACAATCTGATTTTTGAGAACAAGTTTTACCCATAATATCTGACGGGGCTATTTCTAATAAAGTAATATCATCGCTTTTTGTAACAAAGGATAAAATTTCCGGTGTTTGTTTTACCTTTATTTCATCATAAACCACATAAGGATATAAACCACCAAGCTGGTATCCGCCCCCTTTTTGCATGATATAGAACGATAAATCAGATATAGTTTTCTTGGAACTAAATTTTCGAGATACCATAAGAATAGTTGTTCCCCTGAACTGAATTTCTGTTATTTTCCCGCCTGCAATAGTGGTATTACTTGCCCACTTATCCAAGTCTTTTCGGCTCTTAAAATTTTCAGGAAAAGATAATTTTTGTGGTTGGTGATATAAATAATCGCCGTTTTTAAGTGCACTCATATCATTATCAGATATATAAGCGCCACAACCACTTGCAAGAATATATCTGTTATCAACCCTATAGATCATAAAAAACTTTTGTTTTTTCAAAGGCAAAGGCAATATGCCGCAACTGGTTTTAGTATCAGCATAAACTAATATGGTTTTATTTTGTTCCTCACCTTTATAAATCCTATCAACCCTGATATTTACTTCTGAAAAATTAGAAGTTCCTTTAGCTTTTGATATATTCAAAGTCTTTCCTTCAAATATTAAAGCAGCTTTCTTAATATTTTTCCGGCTTGCATTATCTGTAAAACTATCTGCGGAGCATGAACATGCCATAAGCGAAGAGGGAGTAAATAATATAAACATCACCATAACAAAAAACTTTAACATCAAGACTCCTTCTTCTTATCTTTATTATTATTTTTTGCTTTTTCCTTGCGTTTTCTATATAAAGCAGCCCAGCCAGCGCGAACTTCTGCCCTACCGCGCTCAACTGACAAAGCATCAGCAGGAACATCAGTAGTAATAGTAGAACCTGCGGCGACAAAAGCCCCATCATCAAGAATAACTGGAGCAACAAGATTAACATTACTGCCAACCATCACGCCTTTGCCAATTATAGTTTGGTGCTTTTGAAATCCGTCATAATTTACAGTAATAGCCCCGCAACTAAAGTTAACATCGCTATCCATAATGCAATCACCTACATAACCTAGATGAGAAATCTTACTGCGATCCCCTATTTTGGATTTTTTAATCTCAACAAAGTTCCCAATGCGAACATCATCGCCTATTTCACTACCAGGACGAAGCCTTGCAAATGGTCCTATAGTAGTTTTATCGCCTATAACAGTATTATCTATATGGCAAAAAGCCTTGATATGAGTATTTTTGCCAACCTTAACACCAGCGGAGAAATATACATTTGGCTCTATTAAAGTACCTTCGCCAATTTGCGTATCATGATGAAAATAAACACTAGAAGGGTCTTGCATAATAACGCCATTCATCATGAAATGTTCACGCATTTTGTTTTGTGCGGCTTGCTCTAATTTTGATAAATCAATGCGGGTATTACAGCCCATTACTTCATTAACATCGGAGGCAATAACAACTCTGGTTTTGATTTTGTCAAGCGCGGCAAGCTCTGGTATATCTGTTATATAATACTCACCTTGTGCATTTTTATTATTCAAATTAGAAAGCCAGCGTTCAATACGCCGAGAATCCAAACAAAAAGCTCCGGTGTTGACTATATTTTCCTGCTTTTCCTGAGCGCTTGCATCTTTTTCTTCTCTAATAGCCTTTAAAATATTATTCCGCCCCATAATTAAGCGCCCGTATCCCGTGGGGTTTTGCATTTTCACCCCTAAAACAGAGATACCAGTAACCGCATCAATATTACGCGTAGAAATTAAATTACGAAGAGTAGAAACACCAATTAACGGAGTATCACCAAGCAATACCAAAACATCGCCAGAAAAGCCTTTCAAAGCAGGAAGAGCGGCCTTTAATGCATCACCTGTTCCTTGTTGTTTATTTTGAATAACATATTTGTGAGGTTTTATGGTATCAATAAGGTCATTCATGCCCTTACCTACAACCACAACCACCCTTTCAGGGTCAAGTTGTTCTACTGTATTAAGCAACCAATTTATCATTGGCAAACCCAAAAGCTCATGCATTACCTTGGGCTTTTTTGATTTCATACGCGTACCTTTGCCTGCGGCAAGAATAACAACGGCAATGGGCTTTGACTTTGTCATATTAATCTTTCAATAATTAAAATAAAATCTAAGCTATGAAGGATATAGAGTTATTTGCCAGCCTTCAACACTATATCCCCACTTTTATAGCTAGTCATATGCATAAATAATGTTCCATAAGCCGTTTTAACACGCACTCTAACAGGAACTACTACAGCATTTTCAACCACCTGCGCCAACCAGACAGTAGGCATCATGCCACGTTTACGCCCCTGCTCTTGTATGGAAAGCCAGCCACGAGGTTTTTTATGCCATGCACCAGCTATAGGCTCAACTTCAACTGTGCACTCAGCCGCAACCCCCTTATAAGCGTTATATCTTGTCTTTTTTAGCATAACAAAACCCTTATGATGAAAGATCAGCTTATAACGACGACGACCGTCAAAAACTTCACTTTCGCCTTCACACTTCCCCCCATCAGATACTTTTTCCATGATCAAAATTGTAGCTGTAAGAGCATCGATAGTATCTTTAACAAGTTCCTTGTCATATTTAACTTGCCTTAGTTTCTTACCAGTATAAAGCTCAGACAAACCCTTAAAAGATCCATCCTTTCCATAGTCATATGTTTTTGTTTCTTTTTCATCGCGCCACATTGCAATAGACTGGTGAATTTCAGGAACCCTACGACCATCCATAAAAGCCCAGCCACGCGTCTCAAAACTCCCCGACCATGGGACTAATGCACCCAAAAACCCCTTGGTTTGTGCATTAAAAAATATTGAGTAACGCCCTTTATCTCTAAAATCCAACTTCATATTTGCACGCACTACATTTATACCGCCTGCATAAACATCATAACTGGCCTCTTGATAATGATAAGAAGGGATAACGCTTTTTTGCTCTTGAGCAAATGAAGGGGATATAATGAGTATAGATAAGCTAATGATACATACCAAGAGTTTTAACGACTTCTCCGCCAAGACCTTTTTTAAAAATCCTAACGCCTTCAGCGCTTTTATTATTGACGCCTCCAAGATCAAACTCATCTATATCCCTTCCTTTTAGCTGCTCTAGAGCCGACCATAACAACAAATGATGAGCGCGACACTCTCGCCCCTTATCCGATGTGTACCCTATTTGATAGGTTGCACTTCGACCGTGGATAAAAATTAATATAGCGGCTATTGGTTTACTATCCAACATTGCTGTTCCTATTAGCATATTTTGCCCACGAGAGAATTCACCAGATAAAGAAATAATAGTTTTTAATGAAGGGCCATCATAGCCCCTTTGCGCCCTATCTTTTGCATAGTTAGTCATAAGCCATGCAAAATTAGCTCCTCCTTCACTCCACACAACTTCCAAAGCGCTACGCTCTGATTGATTAAGCATATTACGCCATTTCTTATTAAGATTTTTTCTTAAAATTTCTATATCTGGCTTTAGGTTGAGCCATATGGTTTGATAACCTTCTGTGCTTATAGAGTTATAGCCATATTCTTTCATTGCTGATACAGATCTTGAGCTATCTTCAAATTCAGGAATAAAACGGATTTTGCGCCCTAGGCGCTTTGGAAACTGCTTTGAGAAAATCTCTAAGAATCCTTTGAAATCTCTAAACCTGCCAAAACCATCAAACCATAATGGCGCACGATCTAATAGAACAGCATGAACAGCATTTTTAAAAATACCAACTTCTAAAATCTGAACAATGCCCGCTTTTTCACCATCACAATAAATTACACCACGTTTAATTCGCTGCTTATTCATTTTTGCCATTGCAAGCGCATATTCCTCAGACTGCAATAAATTAAGGCGCGTAACTTGCATTAAATATGACCTCCACTGCTTAGAAGGTATATTATCCCACTCAATGCTATATTTACTTTGATTTTTTACAGACTTTTGTTTCATGATAGCTTGATTTTGAGCGCACTTCATGTTGAATTCAACAAGAATGATTATTTTATTTAAAAAGAGATATAAAAATATGGCTGATATATATGCACAATTAGAAACAACAATAAATGCTGCTTGGGATAATAGAGATAATATAAATACTGCTACCCAGGGCGAATATCGGGAATCCGTTAATGATGCACTTAATTTGCTAGATAGCGGTAAAGCAAGAGTTGCCAGCCCATCAGAAAATGGCTGGATTGTTCATCAATGGCTTAAAAAAGCAGTGCTTTTATCATTTCGCCTAAACCCTAACCATGTCATTTCTGGCGGTCCTGGAAATGCAAATTGGTATGATAAGGTAGAGAGCAAATTTATTGGCTGGGACGAAAAAAAATTCAACGATGCAGGATTTAGAGCCGTCCCCGATTCTATCGTACGCCACTCTGCATATATCGCGCCAAACGCAGTTTTAATGCCTTGCTTCTTGAATGTTGGAGCTTACGTCGGGGAAGGTACAATGATTGACACTTGGTCAACTGTTGGCTCTTGCGCACAAATTGGTGCAAATTGCCATATCTCTGGCGGGGTGGGCATTGGCGGAGTTTTAGAGCCACTTCAAGCAGAACCAGTAATTATAGAAGATAATGTTTTCATCGGCGCAAGATCAGAAGTTGCCGAAGGCGTAATTGTTGAAAAAGGCTCTGTTATTTCCATGGGCGTATTTCTTGGTGCCTCAACCAAAATTATAGATCGACAAACTGGTGAAATTTACATGGGTAGAGTACCAGCATATTCAGTTGTAATCCCTGGAACACTACCATCTGATAAAACCATGCCTAATGGATTACCTGCACCAAGCCTTGCTTGCGCAGTTATTGTAAAGCGCGTTGATGAGCGCACAAGAAGTAAAACTGGCATAAATGATCTGTTACGTGAATAAAACTCTAAATTAGAATATTCTTGTATATTTGCATATTTTTGCCTTATCTGAACTGATGCTATATAAGAATATATATAACTCTTTCTTATTGGATATTCGGATAAATAAAATATGGAAAAGCCAACAGATTCTTTTAAAAAAGGTGCAACCCGACATAGCTTTATGAAAGCTCAAAGCTTTTCTAAGCATTTAATGCTAACAGGTCTTTACGATTCCGAAGAAAAACTGTTATTGAGAATTTCGATAATTTGGTTGATGATCTTAGATCATGGCTTATAAGCAGAAATTATAATCAAGCCAATATTTTATTAGATTTAATGCTTAATCTTAATGAAGGTAAAACCAGAAAAGATGATATTACCCCAAGTGCACTACATGAGGTTACACAAGCCTTATGGCTGATCAGTGCGATGGAAAATGGTTTATATATAGATGACCCCGAATCAGTTATGAGTCTAATTTTTTGCCATGATCTTGGTGAAGATTTTAACTTAAAACCAAGTTATATTGAACAATATCTAAATGATAATGGAATAAAATCAAATTACAAAATAAAGCAGCTAAAATTAAGTTTTGATGCCATTAGTAAAAAATATGGGAAAAATGGTGATCTACGTCATGCGCATGATTACGCATATTACCAAACAGTGGCAAAAGACAAAAATGCATCTGTTGCAAAGATGTTTGACCGCGCTCACAACATTATGACTCTTATAGGTGTAAAAGATATCAAAAACATGCATGATTACACCGCAAAAACGCTTCAACTACAAGAAGATTACATACCCACAGCAAGCGCACTATTCCCAAACCAAGCGCTTTTATATGAAATAATGGAAGAGGTAATAAAAAAAGAAATCAAAGTATCAAGATTTCACACCGTAAATACAGGTAAAAAATTACCAAATGATGATGAGCTATGCTATTCCATGCCTAATAATATTTTCAAGGACATGCCTTCAGGATTGCACCCGCTTATTGTTCCGGCAGAACGCATAAGAAAAATATATCCTGATACTCATATGCAAGATAATTTAGAACAAATTGTTGAGATAGAATATCCCGTTAATGATAATTCTAATGATGACAAGAACGAGCCCATAGCATAAACTTCTGCTTATGATTTATGATGTTATTGAACTTACAAAAAAACTTATCTCCTTCCCTTCTGTTACTCCAAAAGATGAGGGCGCACTGGTTTTCTTATCAGAGCAATTATCAGCCCTTGGCTTTAAATGTCATCTATTGGAATTTGGAGAAGATAGTGAAAAAGTTTTAAATTTATTTGCTAGACTTGGAACTAACGCACCCCATCTTTGCTATGCGGGTCATACTGATGTTGTGCCAACAGGACCAATTGAAGCATGGAAATTTAACCCCTTTGATCCACAAATTGAAGATGGGATCTTATATGGGCGTGGAGCTAGTGATATGAAAGGGTCGGTTGCTGCATTTATTGCTGCGATATCAGAATATCTGGAAAATAATACTTCCCAAGGATCAATAAGCCTGCTTATAACTGGAGACGAAGAAGGTTCTGCCATAAATGGAAGCGTAAAAGTTTTGGAGTGGATGAAAGAAAATAATCATATTCCAGATGTTGCCCTTATTGGTGAGCCAACTAACCCCGATTATTTAGGACAAGAAATTAAAATCGGACGCAGGGGGTCGTTAACTGGAATATTAAAAGTAAAAGGAAAGCAAGGACATGTTGCCTATCAGCATTTGGCAGATAACCCTATGCCAAGGCTTATTAATATGCTTTGTGCTTTAAATGAATTTTGCTTTGATGAAGGATCAGAGTTTTTTCCACCAACAAATCTTGAAATAACAACAATAGATGTTGGCAATACCGCCGATAATGTTATCCCAGAAAGTGGAAAAGCCCATTTTAACATTAGATTTAACGATTTATGGAGTGGAAAAACACTAGGTCGAAAAATTCACGATATACTGAAAAATACAGGACATAGTTACGAACTTGATTTAATTTATGGTTCAGAAAGCTTCCTGAGCAAACCAGGGACATGGTCAGATATAGTAAAAACCGCCGTTAAAGATATAACTAATTATACACCGGAATTTACAACAAATGGCGGAACATCTGATGCTCGTTTTATTTCTAAATACTGCCCCGTTGTAGAATTTGGCGGAATAAATAAAACTATCCACCAGATAAATGAAAATGCCAGTATCAAAGATCTTGAAGACCTAACCAAGATATTTAAACGTGTAATAGAATTAATACCTGAAATAAAACCATCATAGACTAGCTGTCTTTGGCATATTTAACGATCAGATCAGCAAATTTTTTCTTAATCATAACGTGTATCCTGCCATTATCCGGCTCAAAATTTATAACTGACAGTGGAACTGCAATTGCTTTATTACGCACCGTCTTATAATTTATATTCAAGTAAATACCCCTTACATAAGAACCTTCCTGATCAAATAATATATCTTCGAGATTACCTATATTATCACCATCGCTTGTTACAACAGAACTACCGATGAGCTCTCTAACACTATATTTTTTAACGCCTTCACCTTCTCCAGCCGCAGTTTCTATCGAAGATAATAAAGAAGGATATAGCTCCTCTATCTCCTTTTTATTCATACCCAGCCTATAGCCAGATGTAACACTTTCTGCATCGAGATCCTTATAATTCATATAAATAGGTTCAGCCAAGCGTAATCTATCAAAATCAACATATAGCGAAATAACTAAGCCATTTTCATCAATTATGATATCTTTTACTTCACCAACAACTCCACTAGCATTATCTAATATGTGACGTTTCATAACCTTATCAGAACTGACATAACGCGGGTTTTGCATAGGATCTATGCGATTTCTATCATTTATTTCCTTTTGGAGCTGTGCCGGTGATGCCAAATATTTTTGCTCTTGCGCTATAGCATAAGCTATGGAAATACCCGATAAAATAGCCACACCTAAAGCTATATATGTTTTCATAACCCACCTTCTTTTTACATAATTTTGAATACAATACTACTATTTTTTAATATTTACAATTTTTTGTTCTGTTATAGTTATAACAGGCTCTTCCCACGGGTGACTAGGGATAATAATATCTTGTATAAAATTATTTAAAACACTCTTATCATAAGGTAGAGATATTTCAACGCGGTGAGAAGCTGCAATCTCAACGTGATCATTGCCTATTTTTCTATATTGCTCAATTCCCTTTTCACTCCACCAGCAAACATTATCATAGCCCCCTAAGAATGATGGAATATGCGAACCTATCGCTTTAATAAACCTTTTCAAAGATTTACTAGGTACATAAACGCATATCTTATATGATGACAACTTATCCATTTAATAATCCACCCGCATTAAATATAATCCACATGCTGGGGCTGTAGGACCTCCTTTAGTGCGATCTTTTGCCCTTAAAGCAATTTTTACATCTTCTGGACACCACTTACCTAATCCAACAAGTGATAAAGTGCCTACCATATTACGTACTTGATGATGCAAAAATGATTTACCTTCTGTTTCTATTATAATCTCTCTTCCCCCGCATGTATCATAATTTTTAGTTTTTATATCAAGCCTATCTAATGTTTTCATTGGTGAATTTGCCTGACACTCAGAGTCACGAAAAGTTGTAAAATCATGACAACCCAACAGGTAATTTGCGCCCTCTTGCATTGCTTTAATATCCAGATTCTTACCAATATTCCATGCCAAACCATTATCCAAGGATAAACTGCTACAACGATTTATAATGCGATAGCAATATAATTTATTTACAGCATCAAAACGCGCATGAAAATCATCATTAACAATCTCAACATTAACAATGGTAATTGGCTGCTGAATTAAATATGCATTGATTGCCTTCATAATAGAAAACTCATCCATAGGCTTAGAAAATTCGGATAGGTCAACATGCGCCACTTGCCCCCTCGCATGAACCCCTGCGTCCGTCCTGCCTGCAACACAAATTGAAACCTCTTTCCTGTAAAAACCAAAAATCGCTTCTTCTATTGATTGTTGTATTGAAGGGACATCAACTTGCCGCTGCCAGCCTGCATAATCACTCCCCCTATATTCAATTGTTAATTTATAGCGCGTCATGAAAAAACATCACCCATTTTAAGATAACCGCCATTGAGCACCGAAATAAAATCCATAGCTTTTTTTCCCTCAGGCTGAATTGTAATAATCTTTAATATGCTTTTATTACCGCAGGAAACTAATCCTTCCTTATCTACTATAGTGCCCACATATTCATCATACTTCTTATCTACAACTTGCGTTTTTAATATTTTAAATTTCTTATCACCGACAAGCGAATAAACACCGGGCCAAGGGTTAAGAGCACGTACCTGCCTATCAATCTCAATCGCGCTTTGCTGCCAACTTATCCTACCATCTAATTTTCTTAGTAACGGCGCATAATTACTTAATTTATTATCTTGTTTTTGATATTGAACTTTTTTACCGTCGGCAAGATCGTCTAGTACATCAATTATAAGTTCTGCGCCCATTACTGCCAAAGCATCATGCAGCTTTGCCGAATCCATTTCATTATCAATGGGAATTTGTGACTTTACAATCATATCACCAGTATCAAGCCCCTTATCCATTTGCATGATGGTAACGCCTGAAATATTATCACCCTTCCATATGGCATGCTGGATAGGTGATGCTCCACGCCAACGTGGTAATATCGAAGCATGAATATTCAAACAGCCATATTTAGGAGCGTTCAAAACCTCCTCAGGTAATAATAAACCATAAGCAGCGACCACCGCTATATCAGCATTATGAGATGCAAATAATTCTTTATCTTCCCTACTTTTAAGAGATTTAGGGGTATAAACTGGAATATTATTTTCATCAGACAGTGTATGAACCGGGGATTTTTGCACCTTATGTCCACGACCTTTAGGGCGGGGTGGCTGGCTATAGACGCATATAACCTCATGCCTGCTATTGATCAATGATTGTAATGCCATCGCCGCAAAACTAGGAGTTCCCATAAATATAACTTTTAAAGATGATGCAGCCATAAATCCCCCTTACGGCTATAATAGATTTTGCTTTTTCAATTTTTTAACTTTTTTCAAAATCATATTACGCTTTAAGCTAGAAAGATAATCAATAAATAAAACGCCGTTTAGATGATCTATTTCATGCTGTACACAATGTGATAGCAAGCCTGTTGCTTCTAATTCACTATGATTGCCATTATAATCTAAATATTTGACCCTAACCATTGCTGGACGCTCTATATCTGCATATTGGCGAGGAATTGAAAGACAGCCTTCTTCCATGACGCTCATTTCCTCAGACTCATATATTATTTCAGGATTAGCCATATAAATAGGGCTAGGGTCTTCAGAAACTTCATCATCTCTCCTAGATAAATCCATAACCAAAACACGGTTAAGAAGATTAACCTGATTTGCGGCCAAACCTATACCAGGCGCATCATACATGGCGCGCAACATGCCGTCCATTTGAACGCGAATAGCATCATCAACCTTATTAACTGGTTGCGCTTGTTGTTTTAAAACAGGGTCAGGAACTGTAATAATTTTGTAATCTATCATGCAACAAACCGATAATATGTTTTTTAAATCTGGTCAAGTAATAGCAATGTATTTATTATCATGCCGCCTGATCCTTTTTGTCTTCTGTGAAATCAGATTCGCTATCTTTAGCAAGAGATTTTCTGTCTAACAGCTCTTGAGGCAAAGATTTAGATGTTTTTGCCCCAAGCTCTTTTAACTTCTCAGTCTTGCTTAATATATTTCCTCTACCATCGGAAAGTTTATTTATTGCTTTAATATATGCACTACTAGCATCATCAATTTTTTTGCCTATAACCTGCATATCACCAACAAATCCTGCTATTTTATCATAGAGTTGCCCGCCTTGACGCGCGATTTCTAATGCATTTTTATTCTGAAGCTCTAAACGCCAAACCGAAGCAATGGTTCTTAATGTTGCAAATAAAGTGGTTGGACAAACAAGCACAACTTTTTTATTCCAAGCGTAATTTTGCAACTGCGGATCTTCTTGCACCGCCAAGATATAAGCTGCTTCGATAGGAATAAACATTAATACAAAGTCAGGCGTTCCTAATTTTTCTATATCTTGGTAGCGCCTTTTCTCTAAATCACCAATATGCTTTTTTACCGATGCCAAAAACTGTTTAAGATGAACACTGTTCTTGTCATTATCTGTTTCAGAAAAAAACCTCTCATAATGCGTAAGCGATACTTTAGAATCGATGATCACATGCTTATTTTCAGGTAATTTAACAATAACATCAGGTTTTTGCAAACGATCATCAATATCACGTAAATTAAGACCACCACCTTGAACAATATAATCAATATTTTTACGTAAACCTGAATCTTCAAGTATTTTTTCTAATATGACTTCACCCCAATCTCCTTGAACTTTACTATCGCCTTTTAAGGCATTAGCAAGGCTTTGTGCTTGTAGTGTTATTTTCTCATTTGATTCGATAATATTTTTAATCTCCTCTTTTAAGGAATATTGCTCTTTTGATTGTTCACCAAAAGAATCCTCAACCTTCTTTTCGAACTCTACCAATTTTTCTTTTAAGGGATTTAATAAGTTTGAAATAGTTTCTTGTGATTGCTTTTTAAAGCTATCGCTTTTTTGATCAAAAATTTGATTGGACAGATTTTCAAATTTGCTGATTAAAACCTCTTCATGTTTAGCCCTATCTTTTTCAATCTGCTCTATTCGCAGCTCAAAAGATTTCTTCTGAACATCAAGCATTACAGCGTCCTCACGCAATTTTTGAATATCACAAGCTAGCTCTTTATTTTCCTGTTCTAGCAGCTCTGCCTTTTCCTTGAATTGCCTACATCTATCAACTTCAACAGCATTAGAAGCAATATGTTTTTGCCGCTCAAAAATAAAAAATAATGCACTAAGCCCAGCGCCTAATAAAAATCCGCCAAGGGCAAACCAAAAACTAGTCATATCATTTCCTTCTTTGATTATCTCTGATATTTTAAACTAACGATTCACAGCATAAAGCAAAATAAAAAAATAAAAAAACAAAAAGAGAACAAAATGAACAATAAGTTCCAAGAAAAATATAATAATGCCAAAGGCAACGCCCTTATATATGTTCTAATAGCCATTGCATTATTCGCAGGGTTAAGTTTTACGCTATCAAGGCAGTCGCTTAACTCTGGAACATCTGAAATTGATGATGCAAAAGCGAAGTTATACGCTATGCAGCTCATAACATATGCCTCGCAAGTAAAATCAATTATTGATCAAATGATCTTCACTGGGTCAGATATTGACGATCTTATCTTTACAAAGCCAAGTGAATCCAGTTTTTCTAACGCTCCATATATTCATAAAGTTTATCACCCCCAAGGTGGGGGACTAAACGCCGCTACTATTCCAGAGCAAGCCACATATCAAATATCATCAACTCCGCCTTCGGGTTGGTATTTGGATAAATTTAATAATGTTGAATGGACAAAAACCTCAGGAACAGATGTTATACTAACCGCTTATCAAATATCGAAATCCGTATGCGAAAAAATAAATAAAAAAATTACAGGATCTGTCAATATCCCCGCATTAAGTGGCAATATGGATGAATTTTTGCTAAATACTGCCACTAACTCTGATCTAACGATTACATCTTGCGCCGCATGCGAAGGATATAGCTCTCTTTGTGTCAGCAACAACTCAGCAACAGCATATAGTTTTTATAATATAATTCTAGATCGCTAAATCAAACCATAGCCACAAATTATACGGCGCAATTCTTCAATGCCTTCTTTTTTAAAGCTACTAGTCTTTATAATTTCAGGGTAAGCTGCGGGATGGTCTTTCAAAATTTCTATTACTTTATTAGACAGCCTTTCCAAGTCTTCGCGTTTTACTTTATCAATTTTGGTTAGCACAATACGATATGAAACGGCAGAACTATCTAGCATCTTCATAAGCTCTTTATCGCTGGTTTTTATGCCATGTCTAGAATCCACTAAAATAAAAACGCATCGTAGCGTCGATCTACCCTTAAGGTAGGAAAATATCAATGATGTCCATGCTGTTATTTTCTCTTTTGATACTTTTGCATACCCATAACCTGGCATATCAACCATATATAGATGATCGCTTAGATTAAAATAATTAAGCTCTTGAGTGCGCCCAGGAGTATGAGATGTACGCGCCAATGCCTTACGCCCAGTTAAAGCATTAAGCAAAGAAGACTTTCCAACATTAGATCGCCCTGCAAACGCTATTTCAGGTATTTGTGCATCAGGTAATTGCTGTAAACTTGCAACCCCAAGCATAAAATCACAACTTCCAGCAAATAATTTACGCGCGTGCTCTTGCTCTTCTTTAGAAAAATTATCAATTATTTTTGGCAATTTTATTTCTTCTTTTTCTTTTTCTTTGGTTTTGGAGGCTTAATTACTGGCTTAGGCTCTTTATGTTCAGATGTTTGATCACCTTCACCAAACATTGCCTTTTCAACCTCATCCTCAACCATCTCAACCAAAGGGTGAACATCGGGTCCTTCTTCACTTTTTTCTTCTAACTCCTCTTTATACTTATCTTTATTGAAAATATAGATAGGAACGCCAAGTGAATGCATTATATAAGCCTGCTGCATAACTGACATAGCAGCACTTATTGTCCAGTAAATAACCAATCCCGATGCAAAATTAGCCATAATAAAGGTTATAAAAAATGGAAATATATTCATTATAAAACGCTGATTAGCATCTTGAGGAGGTGGATTTAACCTTTTTTGTATCAACAACACTAAAAGCATCAAACATGGCCATACGCCTATAGTAGGCAAAAAAGACACGTCATAATCAAGCAGTCCAAATAAATTAAATATTGACGTTGGATCTTTTGCAGACAAATCCTGTATCCAGCCAAAAAATGGTGCATGACGTATTTCAATAGTTGTTAACACAACTTTATAAAATGAGAAAAATATTGGTATTTGCGCAATAATCGGCAAACAACCAGACATGGGGTTTACGCCTTCTTTTTGGTATAATTTAACAATTTCTTCCTGTAGTTTTTCCTTATCATCATTATATTTTTCCCTTAATTCAGTAATTTGAGGGGCAACAACCTTCATCTTGGCAAAGGAATGATATGAAACCTTAGTAAGGGGGAAAACGGCGCTACGTAATATGATTGTTAAAATAATAATCGCAACGCCCATATTACCAACCAGTAAACCAATGTAATGTAAAGCTAGGAAAAACGGATAAGTTAAAAACCAAAACCAGCCAAAATCTACTGCCAAATCTAAATTTTTAACACCCATTTCTTTTTGATATTTTTCTAAAAGCAAAACTTTCTTCGCTCCGGCATAAAGATGATAAGAATATTCGGCACTTTCCCCATTTTTTATTGATATTTCTGATGCTGTATAGTCGGTTTGATATTTCTGATGCTGTCTAGGTTTAGATTTTCCTTTTTTATTATTAGAACTAGAAAGAGTTTTTATAGGATCTGGGGTATATTTAAACCTATATTTAGCCAATTGACCCTGCTGAGGTATTAAGGCAGTAAGCCAATATTTATCTGAAAAACCTATCCAACCATTCTCTGCTTCAATCTTTTTATTAGGATCTTTTACCATAGTACGATAGCCCATATGCTCTAAAGTACTACCAATGAAGCCCATTGGCCCTTCATATGCAACCCATGTTGAATGAGAACCCTCAGGTATGCCAGTTTGTGTAATCAAACTATATGGGTGTAAGTAAACATCTTTTCCTGAATTATTTATGACTTTTTGGGTAATATTAAATACATAATTATGGTCAAGTGATAATATTCTCTTAAAAATCAACCCTTCACCATTATCCCAAACTAATGTTACAGGAGCATCAGGAAGCAAATTACTATTACCTTCAACAGACCAAACAGAATCTATATTTGGAAGTTTTACCCCTTTATCCCTGCTAACCCAGCCATAATTGACAAATCTTGTCCCCCTTACATTATCAGGTGTTAGAATATGTACTTTTTCTTTCTTGTCTAAAGTCTTAAAATATTTATTTAGACTTAGATCATCTATAATTCCACCAGATAAAGAAATGGAGCCAGAAACCTCTTCATTACTAAAATAAATTCTTTCGGATCTAGCCAAAGCCTCTTGCCTAGTTAACTCTTTAACCTCATTCATTAGGCTTGGATCATTTAACAATAACTCAGCACGCGCCTCTTTTGCCTCTTTCAAAGCCTTCGCCTGTGGAGCAAGTATATATGTTTCATACAAAAACCAGATAGCCAAAGAAGCTATTGCAAAAATTATTAAATTACGAACATCTTGTGGATGCATTTGATCCTTATTATTATTCATAGTCTATATAGCCCCTTATGTTATGTCTTGTGCATGATATTCAGAATTTTTACCTAGTGTGCATTTATTGATATAATTTTTATTTATATTATTTTTCAAAATAAACTCCTTGGGCACAGGATCGATAAAGCTATGCTTACTCCAAGGATGACACCTTAAAACCCGCATTACAGCAAGAAACCCTCCCCTAATTATGCCATGTCGTTCTATTGCCTTATCTGCATAACATGAGCATGTAGGATAATAACGACAATTACGCCCTAAAAAGGGTGAAACTAGGTAAGAATATATCCTTATCAGCAACCTGAAAAACCGTGCTATCACAATAAAATTTAGCCCCTACTTATTATCATGCTCTGTTTTATGATAATATCCAGTCTTTTTCAAACACCATTTTAAATCATTGATCATTAAATCATAAGACCTTGAAATACTAGCCTTACGACCAACTAGAATATAATCACAGCTATCCCTAGCATATAAACCGATAACATCAGAGGCAAGAGCACGCAGCCGCCTTTTTATTCTATTACGTTTAACCGCAGATTTATCAACTTTTTTACTAACAGTAAATCCAACGCGCCGATAGCCTAAATTATTTTCCTTTATTTGCACTACTAGAGCATGTGAGACCCATTTAACACCTTTTGATTGAATATCCAAGAAGCAAAAACGATCTGTCAGCACCTTTATAGCTGGCAGATCTTTCTTAGGAACACGCATAGCTTATTATTAAGCGCTTAAGCGCTTGCGCCCCTTGGCACGGCGACGAGATAAAATTGCACGACCATTACGATCAGCCATACGAGCACGAAAACCATGGCGACGAGCACGAACCAAACGACTTGGTTGAAATGTACGTTTTTGTTTCATAAGAACACCTCTTTTTTGCCATATTCTTTAGAAGCCATACCTCTAAAACATATGTGAATTCTCTAATCTTCCACTAGGGAGATTGGGGTTTATACCTGCTTATCACGCTAGTGTCAAATGAAAGGGCTGTAAAAATTTTAAATTCATGAAAAAGGCCGTAAACACGGCCTGATATAAATAACTAAAATTTTGTGCATAATTTAGTCATGCAATTGGCTGATCTACTTTTGATGTCAAATCACCCGCTATAGGCTCATCATTAAGCATCTCAATCATGCCACTTTGTTGAACTGAAAAATTTGCAATAAATAGTGCATTTGAATAAAACACAACAGCATCACAAAGAAAGTGCCCTTGCTCATTCATGCCTTCAAAGCTAGCAGGGCGAATTGTCCCCTCAACCACAGACCTTGTCGTTGCGTCCATATCTTGTGGCAAATTTGGATCGTTAATATCCTCAGCCACATAAAAAGGACCTTCATCGCCACGCACAAAAAAGCAAAAAAACTTAAGGTAATCCAATACATTATCTTCATTGATCTTAATTGGAGCCTTGCTATTTACCTCATGAATCGGGGGAGACGTACCGTTTAACCTAAATAAATTGCCCTGATCAGTAAGATAATAAACTGTCATCTTTTTATTAACCCAATTGGGGTCTCTAACCCGTATTAGAGCAACACTTTCATAAAAAGGTAACATCCGCCAAGAAACTTGCGTACTAGCAGGAGATGTTCGATACTTGCCATCTATGGGGTTGATTTTCTCCAAAAAACCTGCAAGCTCATCACCTGTTACATCATTCCAATTATCATCATGATACATATTATATACCTAACTCTATTGATATTTATCAACTCGATTCATATTGACAGAAAATTGCTCAAGTGCAACCCCCTGTTATATAAAAATTTTATTCATCTAAGCGTATTTAACCACCTTGATGCAAGTTTTTTTATTAAACTAAATTAACTATAATAAAAAGTTAAGCCCTAATAAAAATATCAGAGCTTAAAAAAATTAGTTATATAGCCAGACATTAAATCTTAGTAGATGTACATTTTGATTCCGAAGCAATGCTATCTTCAAATGTTCCACCAAATTTATATGTAACAGATCCAGAGCCTAAAGAGTTTAAAGCATCAGAAACACAAGTCACCTCATGCGCATTATTATCATCTCCTCCAGCAGCAGGGCTAATGCCTGCAAGCTCTGAGGCTTCTTCTGAGTTATCGCCCGCAGCAGGAGCAATATTATTTAATCCATCAGCCCCACCGCCAATAAATGGCAGACCATTTATTGTTAGTATGGCCCCACTGCTAGAACCTGTTCTAAACCTGAAATAACGGAAAAAATCCTGAATATCATCAAGAACAGGTGATATAGTGCCGCCAACAAATATCTGTCCTCTACCATTTACTATATTATCATCGGCATCATACAAACGATCTTCAATAAAATTTAATACCGGAGATGGAAGAATTCCGCCTAAGAATGAGTTTGGAACAATACCATCAAACGAGGAATTCATACCACTAATTACTATTGGCGCTATAGTTACAGGATCTAATATTGATCCATCTTCAAAACGCACATAATAGCTACCTGCTGGTGCGTAGCCATTAAAGCGAGTTGAACCAAGAGTTTCATTGACTATACTAAGACCTGATCCACCGTAATATCTACGATCAAAGACCACTGATTCTACTTCACCTTCTCCACCAAATGGATGGTATATATCATCAAATTGAAGAGCCGTAGCGGCAATTCCTGTAGTATTGATAAATATATTTGGCCTTGCCAAATCACTCATATCAATATTGCCGCTTTCAAAACGAGCCTGCGCAAAGCCTTCATCGACGCCATTATCAATCAAGATATTATCTTGAAATTCAACATATCTGTTAAATCTTCCACCAACATGTATGCCATGTTCTTCACTATCACTAACATTATTGCCAGAAATTGTCAGATCAGAAATATCCATGGCCAAAACACCATCACGACCAGAATTAGATACTTCATTATTGGTAATATCTACTCTTGATCTGATACTTACAGGGCGCAAATCATCACGATAAAAACCAAATGATCTTTCTGAATCTCTAAGCAAAACAGGACCTCTAATTCGCCCTCTTGATCCTGCTAGGAATATGCCATTACGCGCAGCGTTATCAACATAATTATTATCAATCAATGTGCGCCCTGCACCATCAACCTCTATGCCATCATCGCCGGTTTTACGAACTTTATTATCAATAATTACAAGACCATATTCATAACCATAATAACCCTCACCATCATCTCTTATCTGATCAGCAAAAGCAGGTGCGGATAAAAGACGATAACTATAATCGTTATAAAATTCACTATTTATATTCTCCGCGCGAATACCATCATTATAACTCCAAACTATGTAATCAGGTCTTGGGATATATCTACGAATAATGTTATTCATTTTACGATCACCCCAAAGATCCCTACGATCTTCAGATGCAAACGAACCTTGCCCTAGCACCCCTCCCATGTTGCGATAGCCATACCACCGAGTTTCATCAATGCCTGCATATCTAACCACATTATTATAAATCAATGTTCTGTCTGCATCATGAACCTCAATGCCATCACCGCCTGTACGGGCAACACGGTTATTATCAATTTTAACTGACCAACCCCCAGGACCAGGACCGTAACCATTATCATAGCTGTTATCAACGTGAATTCCATCACCATCGCCCCATATCCATGAGAAATTTGGCTCATAATCTTCTATGATAAGCTGACGAGATACTTCAATACCTCTTGGAGCATCATCGTCTATACCATCCAAAACCATCTCATTAATATCATTTATAAGATGGCTTAATTCATGCCCCATTCCAGCAAATATTACATCATTATAAGAAACTCTAGTAGCGCCACTATTTTGAACCTCAATGCCACTTGTCCCTGTAAAAGCAACCTCATTGCCTGCGATATTAACTGCCCAGCCATATCCGTAATCACGATTATCTAAAGCGACAAGCGAACCATCAAAATCCCAATTAATATTATCAATATCAATACCCTGATCACCTGTTAACAAAACTTTATTATCAAATATGCCTGCATATGCGCCACCATCAACACCGATACCATTATCACCCACCATGGCAACAGCATTTCCAACAATATACGAAAGCTCGGTATTAAGAACATCAATGCCATCATCAGTACCATGATCAATAATATTATTAGCAATATAAGTAGATGTTGCATCATTTACGTAAATACCATCTCTACCCGAAAAAGATACATCATTCCCATATATATCAACATCCGATCCATAAGACTCTGACGCGAACGCCCTTCTTTGATAAGATGGCCCACCATATATTCCAGCGACATGGATACCGTCATATACTGTGCGAGTAATCCAGTTATCATAAGCAGAAACAAAGTCCCCCTCATGGATATATAGACCAGATCCGCCAATATCTGAAATATCATTATAAGAAATCTGTAAAGTTCCAAAAGTATCAACAGTAATACCATCACCATCTACATTACTAATGGTGTTTCGCGAAATAACAGCGCCTCCAAGATCATTGCCACGCACAGCATCATCTGCATTAGATATTCTATTTTTTACAATTCTTACATTATCAGAATCACTTACATAAACACCGTCATCGTCACTGAAAGTTACATGATTTTTTCTAATCAAAACTCCGTTACTATCAAAAACCTGAATACCATCATCACCAGAAGCTTTAACTCTGTTTCTTAGAATTCTAATATTATCATTACCCTCAGCATCTATGCCATCATCACCAGCCTTTAAAATATTATTATTTACTATCCTAGATCTACCGCTATTAACTAAGTGGATACCGTTACCATCGCGTTTATCTAATCCTGTTGTATCTATGGCATTATCAGATATATTGGCTCTATTATTATCATGAACATCTATGCCATCATCACCAGAATCTAAAATTTCATTATCATGTATGGCTGCGCCGTGACCACCACTTACTTTTATACCATCAACTGCTGCACCATTAATTAAATTTCCAGCAAGCTCTATATGGTCGCTATTATCGACATGAATGGCATCTACCAAAGCCAACTCTATTTTGTTATTTCTAACTTTCAAATAATCCGCATTATCGGCAAGGACACCAAAATCAATACCAATCATTGTGTTATTTTCAACGCTAACATTATCAGCACTATCAATTTTTACGCCTATATCATTTCCTACACCATCTCCAATTATGGAAAACCCATCAATAATCACATTATCAGATGTTACCGTAAATGCAGGAGAATGAGGCAAGATAAATGTTTCATCTGCGCGCGCAAATGAATTGCCATTTGCTCCGGCATTTGCACCATTAAGCGTCATATTATCATGATCAACTTCAATAGATTCTACGTAAACACCTGCTTTTACATTTATTGTGTTGCGCCCATTTCCTGAATTATCAACTGCATCAACAGCATTTTGAATTGATGATAATTTAAGAGCCGGCAACACCAATCCCATACTTTGATTCAAGGTAATTGTACCATTGCCACTAGTCTTCAATGTATTAGCATTGGCCGAATAAAACACTCCGCCATTATCGATATTTATATCGCCGCCCCTAGCATTAACCCTGCCCTCGTAAATTTCAACACTGCCATCAGTTTCTATTGTAATGTCACCGCCTCTAATTGCTGGTTTTCTAGGCGGGATAGGGGCATCGCCACCTTCTAAAGCAGCCAAGACAAATGATGGAGTAGCACTACCTTGTTCAAACCTTTCACCTGATATGTCGATTGAGCCACCTTCTGATGCCTTTAGAACTCCATCATTATCTATTGTTCCACTATTTCCGCCTGAAAGAATAATTTTACCGCCCTGAACTTCCGCAGAAGATACGGTTATTAAACCCTCATTATTGATTAGATTATCCAGCGTACCTTTTGCAGCTTTAGCAGTTACTTGAACAAAACCACCAGCAGCTTTAATTTTTCCAACATTAGCAATAAGCGCGTCCGCAAGCTCACCGTCAACTGCAACCTCAACCAACCCATCGCCATACATATCAAGTGTAACTGCGTCACCAGCGGCCATCACAACATTACCAAGCTTGGCTTTTATAAGTCCTCTATTTGATATGAATGGTGAAACAAACGCCGCCAGCCCAGCCTCTGAAACAGTGATTGATCCATCAATAACTACCGCACCACCATCGCCAACATTATCAAGAACAAGCGTCCCGCCGTCCATTATATCAGCCACAGCAACATCAGCAGAAGTCACGATAAGCCCTTGCACATCAATTTTAGAAAGAGAGGTAAAAAATAAACCGTCCTTATCAATTATAACAACTTGAATATTAGAGTTTAAATTGCCTGATAATGTAGAGGTTATATTATCGCGGTTATCACGATATGCAAAGGTGCGAGCTCCATTCATGCCTTCTACGTTAACGCTATGCCCTGCCTTAATATCGGCGTTACCTTCAACAAAGCCGTTGCCACCATCAACAATAATATCAGTAGTATGAGTAACGTCATCAATAACTTTAGAAACATTACCACCTAAAACTGTATCATAATTCCAAGAACCATCTGCTACAGCGTCAGAAGAAGCTAGCAAAGACCCAACCATAAATGCCGTAGTAGATAGTAATAAAGCTCTCGATTTAGCATGCCACTTGTCACCACCGCAACTTGAAGATTTTATTGAATTATCATGCATTTCAGTCAGCCTCTCTTAAAAATTGTGATATATGCCATATTCACCCCAATAAATGCTACGCAAATTCTGTTCCAGAAATAAAAAAACTAGGAACTGTATATATATATTGATCTTGCATATATAA
>JALTAZ010000129.1 GCA_027075555.1 Micavibrio sp. | reverse complement strand
GTTTTGGGCAATGGCTCATCACGAAATTCTATACGCTTTGGTATTTCCATAGGCGAGATTTTATCTCTCAAAAACTTTTTCAAATCTTCATTTGTAAGCTTACACCCCTGACGAAGCTTAATCCAAGCCTTAACAATTTCACCGCGACTTTGATCGGGAATTCCTGCGACGATGCATTCTTCTACATTAGGGTGCTGATATATTGCCTCTTCAACATTGCGCGGATACACGTTGTAACCGTTAGTAATTATCATATCTTTCATACGATCAACAATAAAAACATAACCTTGCTCATCCATTATTGCCACATCGCCAGTATGAAGGCGTAAATCCCCCTCTACTGTTTTACGCAAAACATCTTTTGTAGCCTTGGGTTTTTTCCAATAACCCTTCATAACTTGAGGGCCGCGAATACACAGCTCTCCGCGTTTGCCAATTGGCATTGGAGTTTTGCGATCTTTCCTATCTATGATCTCAATAATGGTTGCAGGAAAGGGCAAGCCAATAGAAGCTGGCTTATTCTCTCCCTCAATCGGATTTGCGCACACAACAGGAGAGCTTTCTGTAAGACCATAGCCCTCAATCACAACGCAACTTGTCTTTTCCTCAAATTTACGTTTTACCTCTACAGGTAAAGGAGCCCCCCCCGACAAGCAAAATCTTAGAGATGATAAATCATATTTATCACAATAAGAAGAGTTATTTATCGCACTATAAATTGCTGGCACAGCGGGAAAGAGTGTAATTTTCTTCTTATGAATTAACTTCAAAGCATCTTTTAGCTCAAATCTTGGTAGGGCAATTATTTCAAGACCGTTTATAACACTAAAATTCATAACTGCGGTCATGGCAAATACATGAAAAAAAGGCAACACCCCTAGCATTTTATCCTTTCCTTCCTCAACTTTATAAAACCATTCCTTTGCCTGCATAGCATTAGAATACACATTTTTATGAGTAAGCATTGCCCCCTTAGGAGTTCCTGTTGTTCCACCTGTATATTGCAAAATAGCGATATCATTTTCTGGATCAATCTCGGGGATTTCTATTCCGCCATTATTATCAATAATATCATGGAAATAAGAAATGTGTTTACCGGCTTTTACATATGCCATATCAGAGCGTTTAAATATAGGAAATAGAATATTCTTTGGAAAAGGCAATATATCAATAAATTTGCATACTATCAGATGATTAAGACGCGTAGCATGCAGCATCTTTACCATTTTATTATGCAATAATTTTAAATCCAAAGATATAACAACTTCGATTTCGCTATCTTCTATAATGTTATATAATTCATTATCTGCATATAAAGGATTTAGATTAACAACCGTAGCCCCAGTCATTAAAACACCATAATATGATATTACAAAATAAGGACTATTAGGCAGAAATACCCCAACATTATCGCCTTTTTTAATGCCTTTATCCTGCAATCCTTTGGCAAATTTCTTTGCCATACCATATATTTCAGACCAATTATATTTTTTTCCCAAGAAGTCAAAAGCTGGATTTTTTGGAAATCTATCAGCGGCACTTTGTAACATATAAAAGGCTGGTTTAGCCTCTATTCCAATATCCCACTCAAGAATATCGGGATAATTTTCAATCCATAAATGTTGAATATCTGACATATATATCCCTTAATTAACCGGAAAAATTATATCATAAATAATGACCTTATTATAACTACAATATACTCTTTAAAAAAACATACTCTGGTAATAAGGATAAAAAAATACTCTGGATTTTATATAAAAAATGGGGCATTATTAGCGTGGAATTTTCTATGTTCCGTCCACTTGAGTAACTATTCAGTTAAGTACCCCACTAAGTAAAGGCGTTTTATATGTTGCAAAATAATGTTCATGAATCTACCTCCCCCGAAGAAAATATATCCTTAGATAGATTACATCTTAAATGGTTTAATGGAGCTAAAGGCTTTGGTTTTCTTATGCCCGAAGATGAATCCTATGATGCCTTTTTGCATATTACAACGCTACAACAAGCAGGTCTTCACTCAATTGGAGAAGGTGCAATTTTAATGTGCAAGGTATTTAATGGTGATAAAGGGCGGCAAGTAAGGGAAGTGGTTGAAGTAATTGATAAAGGGAATCTAAGCACTATGCCTGAAATGGACGAGGAAACAGGCACTGTGACCATGGGGGGGATAGTTAAATGGTACAAGCCTGAAAAAGGATTTGGTTTCATAATTCCCGATGATGGCATGAAAGATGTTTTTATACATAAGACGTTATTAGATAAGTTGGAAATGGATGGCCTTGAAGCAGGTCAAAGAGTGCGAGTTACTCTGAAAATTGTAGATAAGGGGCGTGAAGCCGTAGATCTAAAAATTATTTGATAGTTATTTGAGAGTTTTTTTGCCCTGATTATTGAAATAAACCAAAATGGTATTAGCTGTTTAAAACCTTCATTACCCACTTTCATAAAATTTTAACTAAAACTATGATAATATCTAGCTTGGTTAGTTTTGAGATTTTGAAAAAATTTGGTGAATCTTCATGAAAGATAAGGTGAGTACCAATTATTTTGGTATTTCTGGCGTATTATTAAACAAAATAAAACAATCAATTTTAAAGGAAGATGGACTTTCTCTAGTTGAGGCAGCCATAGGCTTGATTGTTTTAGGGTTGATTATAATGCCTATTATTCAAGCTCAAAAATACGAAGTCGTTAAAAAAATTCGCCAAGTCAATTATGGCGCAATTCAAAATTCAATAGATGGTATAAATCAATATTTCGAAGCAGGAAATGGAGCGTATCCATGCCCTGCTAGCTTGATTCTTGGTGAAGGCGATACAAATTTTGGTGTATCTGGAGATTGCACCATTTCCAATGTAAAATTATGCACAGACCCTGCTTGGAAAACTACGGAAGGCATTTGTAAAACCAGCAATGGGACAGATGCGATAATTATTGGTGGAATACCTTTTGCTACGTTAGGAATGCCACAAGAAGAAGCTCTAGATTATTGGGGTAATAAATTAATATATGCGGTTACACAAACTCAGACCGACAACACTACATATGTAACAAATGCCGGTCAAATTAGAATTATGGGCGCTGATGATCCCGTATTAGTTGCTCTGGGTGCAGAAGATGGAATTCCAAACCAAATTAGTAGCTTATATGACATTTTTATATTTTCTACAGGATATAACGGTAATGGCGGCTATACCAAAGATGGAATTGAAACAACGACCTGTGGCGATGCTTCAAGTGGATATGAATATGAAAATTGTAATTTTGACAATGTATTTTTCATTGATGAAAACCCTGATAATGATGCATCTATCAGATCTGATACATTCGGAGCTAATTATTTCGATGACTGGACCATGGCACAAGAAGCTCCTCCCATAACGACTTGGTTTAAAAATGAAAATAGCATGAACTATGCAATGACATTAGCTACTAGAGTTGGAATTGGAACAGCAAATCCTGAATATGCGCTTGATGTAGTAGGATCAGTAAGAGCAGAACCAACAGGTGGAGGAAGCCCCGATGGCAATATCATCACTGCTGATATATGTAATGATTCAAGTGATTGTTTTTCTCCAAATTTAATAACTGCGCCAACAGCAGTACCAAGCATGGATTGTAGAGATACTTCAACAAGTATAAATAGAGTAGTAACTGCTATCGGTAATAGCGCAGTTACATGTGATGAAGTAATAGATGTACCATCATCAACTTTTAGCAATCAAAATTGTGCCGTAATCGGAAAAAGTGCAATAGGAATTGATGCAAGCGGAGGCTTAATATGCGCGCCATAGGGAAAGAAATGACATTAATAAGCAATGAACATCAATCGGGTTTTACCCTTATTGAAATTGCTCTTGTATTGTTGCTAGTCGGGCTTATTATGACGCCGGCTATCCAGATGTATCATCAATATCGCGTAAATAAAGACTGGAATGAAACCGAATATAATATTGATGATATTAAATTTGCTATTGGTGGCTTTCGCAATGTTTATGGAAGATACCCATGCCCCGCGTCAGTGACCGCTGTCCCTGGGGATATTGATTATGGTCATGAGCTAAGCAATTGCCAGACAAGCGCTCCTGCCCCTGGAACATGCTCTGGTGGTATTTGCACTTATTCAAATGGATCAGGGGTAAATATTCTTGTTGGAACTGTACCCTTTAAGATACTTAATCTTACAGAAAAACAAGCTTATGATTCTTCACTAAGTAGGATAACTTATGCCGTAACGCTACCCTTAACAAGCAATACGACATATAACTCTAATGGGGGTGGAATCAATATTGTTGACAAGAATAATCCTGCACAATCATTAGTTTCTCCCCCCAATAGTGCCCATTTTGTTATTATTTCTCATGGTAAAAATAAATATGGAGCCTATACAAGAGCTGGAATAATTTCTGAAAATTGTACATTAGGATCACTTGCCGAACAGGAAAATTGTGATGCTGATACTGTTTTTGCCTCTGGTGATTACGATGCAATAACATTTGATGACCGAATAAATTTCTTTAGCCCAGTACAAGAATCAGAATGGCAGGAATCAGAAGCTCAAGCAGAGGCCATTACCCTGAAAAATACCAATAGCTCAGCTATTGGCGCCAATATAACCGATAATCTTGCCGGCGAAGAAGCTGCGTTAGTTAAGACCGTAGGATCAACATCAAGATCAGGTATAATTAGATCATCTCAGAATTTTTATTCTGAGCAAATATGTGATGAAAGCACAGGAAATTGCTTTAGACCTGAGCTAATAGCAGGAACTCTTGATTGTAGTGGTGGATCGGATCAGTGTATTGTAACAACGACTGGAACAGGAATGAGCTGTAATAATTCATCTTCTGGTGATTATATGGTAGCAATAGAAAATAACGATCTTGTTTGTTCTGATGAGATTTTTGTAACTTGTGCGGACAACCAATTTATAAGCGAAATTGATAATGGAAATATTGTATGTGCAACCCTTCCCGGAGCGAGCTGTGATTCAACAACAAGAACAGCAACATGCGGCGATACAGTTAATGTTCCTGCTGCTATTGATGGTGCGTATGCAACTACATATACCGGGGAATGTCGTAAAATTACAAATTATGACGCTTCATATTTTTCGTCGATTATTTCGGTATTAACTAACCCAAATCAAATAAAATCTATTATAAATTTAATCAATTTACAGCCAAGAACAATTGTCAATTGTGATACCAGTCCAGCAGATTCGCAAGTTCGCGATGCGTGGCTGTGCACAAACGGAACTTTTAGCACTAACTCGGTCAGAGCTCATGAAAAAAATCACCCTTGGTCATCATATCCAAGTAATCCTGTATCAGGATCATCACCTTGGCCTGCGGAAACTTGGAATGACTCAACTACTGATCCCAATAATAATCAATATAACCATGATTGCTGGTGTCGTGAAGATTATAGAGCCCGCGTAACAAGTTGCCCTGGTGGGTTATCAGGAAATAGAATAATCATAGAAAAACATACCTGCCCCCAAACCAGCCACCAATGGACAAATATATTAACCTCCGATGCATTTTGTGCATGTGCTTCTGGTACAACGACAATTAACCAAAGCTGTAACTCTTATTATGACGAAGTTAATGGAACTTCGGGAACAACAGGTTTAACTGGAACAGTTATAAAAACATTTGACATCAACTGTGTTTCAGGAGTTCCTGTTACAGATACGACCCCAAGCAATATAGATACGTCTCAGTGTGCATGTCCAAGTAAGTCTCAAATTGTTAACAGAACTTATTGCCCAACAGGTCTTACAAATAGCTGGAGCTGGACAGGAGGAAACGAAACAGGAGTGGCAACTCTTAGCACTCAAGATTGGGTATGCCCTGGAACAAGCACAGGAGGTCTTCCTGATCCTGGAAGCTGGGGAAGCCCAACGCCATATAGCCCAATCCCTGCATGTACCTGTGACTCTTCACTAACAGAAAATGTAACTTTATCATGCCCTACTGGTCAGCAAGGTTCAGGGATTATTTATAAAAAAGAATGGGATTGTACATTAAATGGCGGGCTAGGCGACTGGGAACCACAATCAGAATGGGATCTTATCGCCAATAACTGCGATAGCTGTGCATGGCAGGCACCAACTGGATCTCCAACCCTTGAAGATTTCGCTTATGGAGTTCCCAAAGGTGATACATGTTCATGCGGATCACCTCCTGCGACTTTATGTCATGCATTTGCTGGCGCAAAATACAGCATTTGGAGTGGTTGCCCGTGCGTAGTACAAGATAATTAAAATAAGGGAAAATTTATGTATAGCTTTAAAAAAGTAATATCATCTAATAAAGGCTTTACCCTTGTAGAGATAGCAATAGTCTTGCTTATATCCGGTTTTATAATGATGATTGTTGCAAATTTTGTAAAGCAATACACAATTGATAGCGAATTTATAAAGACCAATGAAAATATTGAAATGGTAAAAACAGCCCTACAGGAATATGTAGGATTGAATGGAGTTTATCCATGCCCAGCAGACCCAACATTAAGTCCCAATGATGCAAATTACGGGGTTGCACAATGCCGTGATTATGTATCAGGATCTTTTGACCCTGATAACTGTAGCAATGTCCCTCTCAATATTACCTGCACCACTGTAGGAAGCAGAGATGGCGATGATAATGGCGCGCAGGATGTTGTTATGATCGGTGTTATTCCCTTCAAAACATTAACTGACGGTGTTGTTGATACCCCATTTAGAGAATATCACAGAGTCGACGGTTATGGATCACTATTTAGCTATGCTGTAACTGAACATATGACAAATACAAATATTCATAGTCTTGCAAATCCTGTAAACCCAAAGACAGGGGCAATAAGAGTAGAAGATGAAAACCGTCGTAGCGTTACCATACCCGATGCATCTGCTCATTTTGTAGTTTTCTCACATGGAGAAAACAGACTTGGCGGATATTCTATTTCCGGAGATAGAAATGGTAATTGTATGGTTTCCCTTGGTAGTGCTCCACCAGCTCCACCAGCCCCTGGTCCAATTACAGTAGCAGGAATAAAACTTGAAATTGAAAACTGTGATAATAATGATGCCATTTTTGAACAAGGAATACGATCTCTTGGTGACAATGATTTTTATAATGATGATATATTAGTATATATTGCAACGGGTATGACTCCGCTTTGGAAACGCCAAATAACCAGCCCCGTAGGTGAGTCCTATATATATAATACAAATCTAGGAAATGTGGGTATAGGTACAGATACACCTTCAGAAAAACTCCACGTTATGGGCAGTATAGAAGCAGAAAAAGCTGCAATATCAGGAAATGCATCTTTTTGTAATCAGGCCGGAACAGATTGTGTTGATCCTGAATTTATTGGAGGTAATAGCGTTCCGCCATGCCCTTCTGGCGAAGTAGCATATGCCATAGGAAATAACCAGATTGAATGTAGACCTGTTACATGGAGCTGGAACAGCGCCAAACAATGCGTGGCTCTTTCAAATGGAAATACATCATATTTAAGAGGCTTTTCAAACCAAGGCAACATTTATTGCTGTGATACAAGCAATAATTGTGAAGTACAATGAGAAATATAGTGATTTGGCTTTATTTTATGACAAGGCACAAGTGATAAAGGGTAGTAACCTATGTGAGGAACGCAGCAACAAAATCATAAAATAAAAGTCATAAAATAATGAAATAATGCAAGTTAATGTACAAAAAAAACAGAGCCTTAAAACAGTAATAAGGCTCTTTGCTTTGTGATTTTAGGGATAACACCACAATAACAGCGTGTTAATAATTGACTATAACTAATTAGAGGCAACTTTCTTAGTTTCCTCAAATGCCTCTAACTGCTCCCTAATCTTTTTCACCTCTTTATCTGTATTAAATATACGATTACGAGTAGCAGCCTGATAAGCTATACGCGCATGATCTTCACAATATGGAAGTCCGGGCATAGAGTTACCTCCACAAAAACCGAAATCTTCATGTTTTGGATCACCACATGGCCAACGACACATACGTGGCTTTAAATCCATTAGATTATAAAGACCATCTTTTTTTACTTCGTCTTTAGGCACTGAAACGACCTTAGAAATCTTAGGCTTTTCCTTTTCCTTTTCTACAGCCAAAACCTGAATAGGAGCTGAATCAGAAGGCAAAACAGAAGCCTTATTCTTAGCCTTTCTATCAACATTCTTATTTGCAGGCTTTTTATTTTGCTGAATAGGAGATATACGACTAGACAACTTTAAACGATGCGCCTTACCAATTACTGCATTTCTAGTCACACCACCAAGCTTTTTCGCAATTTCAGCAGCAGTATGCCCCTCTCCCCAAAGCTTAGTTAACAGAGATACGCGTTCATCAGTCCAGCTCATTAATTCCCTCCAGCCTTGAAATAAATACGGGTTAAAATCAATACAAACGATTGATTTTAAACGCATTTTCTAGTTATTGATTATGAATACAATCTAACAGCAAGAATGATAAAATGCCAAGCGATAAATTTAAAAATAATGCTTTATCCACATTGCAAAATATAACCGTAATTATATTTGTACTATAATACTGAAACAATTCCACTTTTGTTTATTTTGGAATATCAAGACCGAACATCTCATAATTTTCAGATCTCTCTGCCCAATTTTCCTGTACACGAACAAATATTTTCAAATGCACCGATGTAGCAAGAATTTCTTCTAACTCTTCACGAGCAGCTTTGCCAATTGCTTTAATCTTACTACCACCTTTGCCAAGAACTATACCTTTTTGACTTTCTTTTTGAACATATATAATTTGAGATATTTTGATACTTCCATTGTTAAAATTTTCCCAATCTTCTGTATGAACGAATATTGAATATGGTATTTCCTGATGAAGTTGATCATAAATCTTTTCACGCGTAATTTCAGCAGCCATTAAACGCATAGGCATATCAGTTATTTGATCTTCGGGATACAACCAATCTCCTTCTGGTAATATTTCTGCCAAATAATGTGAAAGATCATCTACCCCTTTACCTGATATTGCACTTATCATAAATGTTGCAATATATGGAAAAACTTCGTTCATTTTTTGAGATATGGTCAATAATTCTGGTTTTGATATACGATCAATTTTATTTAGAACCAAAATAACATTATCTTTTTTGGCATTTTGATCAGATAATGAATTTAGAACAACATTATTGACATCTAAGAAATTGCTAACTGCGGCATCAATTATATGGATAATATAATCAGCCTCATCAAAACTTGATAAAGCCGCTGTAACCATTGCCTTTTCTAAAGTTTTCTTAGGCTTAAAAATCCCAGGAGTATCCATCAAAATAATCTGCGACACGCCATGTAACGCAATGCCCAAAATTCTACAGCGCGTTGTTTGAACTTTTCTAGAAACTATAGAAACCTTGTTACCAACCAACGAATTAACAAGCGTTGACTTACCCGCATTAGGAAGTCCTATAACACCTACAAAACCACATTTAGATTTTTTTTTATTATTATTGCACATTTAAGCTGCTATTCCTTATTCCTGCCATAAAATCTGATGCAGCTTGCTTTTCTGCCTCGGCGCGCGAACGACCCTTTGCATATATTGGCGAATGCCCCTTAATGGTAAGCCTTACCTCAAATTCAGGCGCATGATCGGGACCGCTTTGCCCTACTATATCATAAACGGGCAGTGGCAATCCCATGGACTGCGCCCATTCTTGAATTGCAGTTTTTGGGTGTTGAGGAGGACGACGCATAGTATGTAGAACATCTTGCCAATGTTTTTCAATCAATTTTTTACATTCTTCGAACCCACCATCAAGGTAAATCGCCCCGATAACAGCTTCAAAAACATCGGCCAGTATATGATCATTTTGCGCCCCGCCAGAAGCTGCCTCAGCTTCAGAAAATAAAATAAACTCTCCTAGAGAAATGCCATGTGAAATATCTGCTATTGTCTGCCCTTGCACAAGAGACGCTAGGCGTTTTGCCATATCGCCTTCTTTTTCATCAGGAAAACGCCTGAATAATAAAGATGCAATCACCAAGCCAAGAACTCTATCTCCTAGAAATTCTAAACGCTCATAATTATCTACCTCTCCGGTGCTTGAGTGAGTAAGAGCCATTTGCAAAAGCGTTGAATCCTTAAATTTATATTCCAGCTTTTGTTGAAGTTCTTCTATAGGCTTAGTCATATAGTAGAGCCCTCTTAATTATCAGAATTATTATGTTCTTCTTTTTGTCTTACTGGATCAATATCCATAAAAAGGCGATCATAGCGAATGCTCCACGGCCATTTCCACATTTCAAACAAACGAGCATATCCATTAGTTGAGAAAAATAGGAAATCAGCGCGGCCAATAATATTTTCAAATGGTACAAAACCCATAACCCTGCTATCAGCAGAATTATCACGATTATCTCCCATCATAAAATAGTGATCATCAGGAACTATGAATTCCTCTGTATTATCTAGATGCTCTAAATCAGACTCTTCATATATTCTATGTACTGCTCCACCAGGCAGGGTTTCAATATATTCATTAACTATTTGAACATTGCCCCCATCTTCTTTTATTTCTGTAGTGCCTACAAGCTCTCTATGAACAAGTTGACCATTTATAAATAAACGCCCCCTACGCACCTGAACAGTATCACCTGGCAATCCAATAACTCGCTTAATATAATCTATTCCTGTATTAGAAGGTAATGCAAAGACAACCACGTCACCACGTTGTGGAGGTTTCTCCCAAACCCGTCCTTCCATAGGAGCAATACCAAAAGGAAATGAATATTTGCTATATCCATAAGCTGGCTTATTAACAAATAAATAATCACCAATTAACAAAGTTGGCTTCATAGAGCTTGAGGGAATGTTAAATGGCTCAAAAAAGACTGACCTTATAAATAAAGCAATTAAGACTGCTATTAATGCGGTTTTAAAAAACTCGCTAAGCTCTCCTTTTTTGAGCAACACAGGTTCCTTATCACCATCTGGCTTTTTAGGAGCATCTTCTACGGTATTTTCTAATTTTTCTGACATGTAAACCGATTTACAGTAAAAACGAATAAAATACCAGCGAAGAATCCACAAAAATTATTATTACAAACAGCAGAAAATAATTTACACTACCCACTTACACTACCTACAATGCCTCTATAATAACAAAAGCCTGAGCAAATGGGGGATCATCACTTAAAGATAGGTGCAAAATTGGTTTCTTTCCCTTAGGTATTATTTCATAAAGACGCTCTAATGCCCCTCTTTTAAGCTCTAAAAAAGGGCGGCCATTTTTATCTTCGACAACGCCTATATCTTTCATATAAATTGATCCTGAAAAACCTGTACCTAAAGCCTTAGAACAAGCCTCTTTTGCCGCAAATCGCTTTGCATATACATGTATATTTGTTCCTGATGCCTTTCTACTTCTTGCTTTTTTACGCTCTAGGCTAGTGAAACAACGCTTTTCAAAACGAGCGCCGTGATTATTTAAAATTTTTTCTATTCGCCTTATATCAACAATATCATTGCCAATGCCAATAATCATTTTTTTAATGCCTTTTCTCGCGCGTCTTTGCGCTCTTTTATGCGCAATAACTTAGCCTTATCCCTAGCTTTCTTTGCGCTTTCTATTATTTTATAATATATGATATAGCTTGGCGTGATACTAATAATCAATAATATATAACCGCCTAACATCCACGGCATGAAAAGTGACCAAAAACTATTATAAATAATAGAAATACTTATATGCTCTGGTATACTTGTAGCGCCTTCAATTCCAAAAAAGCCGAATAAGAAGCTACCAAACGAAAAACCAGCCCACCAAAAAAATGGAAAGGTCCACGGATTACCGATCCAAGTTCCCATCATTGCAGTAATTACGTTACCACGCAAAATAATGGCAATGATCGCTGCTTGAATAAAATGAGTACCTAATAAAGGGGTAAATGAAACCCCAAACCCAATAGCAAGACCTAAAGCTATACGGTGCGTAGTATCAGCAACGCGCAAAAGACGATGCTTCATATAAATCAATGAGCGCTTCCACCCCATTGCAGGAAAAAAAAACTGCTTAGCCGTCTGATACAGCGTTAAAGGTTTGCGCCTCTTAAACATTATCCATACATCAACTCTTGGTCTTTAACCCGTGTGATACATTATACAGTATATGCTATGTATAAAAGAACTTTTTAATATAAGATTATTAAGAATAATATAAATGATACTTATTTATTATATTGGAATTGTTCAAAATTTTTATAAATGAAGATATAAATTTTTATGACATTAACCTTCCAATCATTAATGCAAGCTCTGCTTGCCCCACTTAACCGCCCCTTGCTCTTTCAACCGAGATAATGCAAGGTGTCGCACGCAAAGCAGCAATAATATTATTTAAATGCTTGGTATCATTTACGAAAATATCTATCGTAATATCCCAAAATTCAAGTGAACGATTTGTGATTTTTAAATTCGTGATATTACCGCCATTTTTGCCTATAACAGTTGTAATCGTCCCAAGAGCGCCGGTTTCATTTGCAAAAGTCATAACCAGGCGACCAACCTGAGATTCAGGGGAATTGCCTTGATCGCCCCATGAAACATCAAGCCAACGCTCTGGTGAATCTGCAAAAGTCTCAAGAGTATCACAATCAATAGTATGTATAGTAACGCCCTTACCAGTTGTAACAATTCCTACAATTCTATCCCCTGGTAAGGGGTGACAACAACGCGCAAAATGCATTGCCATGCCAGGGATCAATCCCTTAATTGGCATCGGACCAACATCTTCGGGCTTGCGCGCCTTTGATACTATATCCATAAGCTCTGAAGGGCGCTGCGCCATTTCTGTTTTATGTGCAGGAAAAATTGCCTTAAATACATCGCGAGCAACAATAACGCCCGAACCTATTTTAGCGTAAATATCCTCAATATTTTCTGCATTAAATTGGCCTAATATACCTGATATGGCTTTTTCTGTAAATTCGTAATCCTCTTGACGAAAAACCTTTTGTATCATAGCCTTACCAAGAATAATAAATTCATCGCGCTGCTGGTTTCTTATATATTTTCTAATATGAGAGCGCGCTTTGCCTGTTACCACAAACCTTTCCCAAGTTGGTGAGGGGTTTTGAGTTTTAGCGGTAATAACATCTACTTGATCGCCATTAGATAAGCGTGAATTTAGCGGTGCTATCCTTCCGTTTATTTTTGCTCCAACGCATCTATCACCAATATCTGAGTGAATGGCATAGGCAAAATCTATTGGCGTAGCGCCGCTAGGAAGTTCTATCAGATCCCCCTTTGGAGTAAACACAAAAACCTGATCTTCAAATAGCTCGAGTTTAGTATTTTCCCAAAAATCTTCAGGCTTTTGCTCTTGCTCTAATATCTCAAGGAGTTCTCGAAGCCAACGATATTTAGTAACATCACGTTTAGTTGGCTGGCTTCCGCCCTTATATGCCCAATGAGCGGCAACTCCAAGCTCTGCTTCGGCATGCATTTGATGAGTTCTTATTTGCACCTCAATACGTTGTCGACGCGGTCCCATAATTGTTGTATGAATAGAACGATAACCATTTGGCTTTGGCGTTGAGATATAATCTTTAAACCTGCCTGGAACACTGTGATATTTACCATGTATAATACCCAGCGCTACATAACATTCTTCTATATCATCAACCATAACGCGAAAAGCCATGATATCTGATAATTGTTCAAACGCAACTTTCTTACGTTGCATTTTTTTCCAAATTGAATAACGGGTTTTTTCTCTTCCTGTAACTTGTGCTTTTATACCAGAATCTTTAAGCACCCCTTCTAGTTCATCAATAATTGCCTTAACAACGTCGTGCCCTTCTTTACGCAAATATGACAGCCTATTAGTTATGCTCTCACGTGCTTCGGGGTTTATCTGCTCAAAACATAAATCCTCAAGCTCCTCTTTAATTCTGTGAACACCAATTCGTTCTGCTAAGGGGGCGTATATTTCAAGTGTTTCCAGTGATATACGCCTGCGTTTTTCTGGTTTTTTAATACCGCTTATTGTTCGCATATTGTGCAATCGGTCTGCCAACTTAACTAATAATACGCGAATATCTTCTGACATAGCCAAAAGCAGTTTCCTAAAATTTTCTGCTTGCTTACCCTCTACAGTCTGACTTTCAATTCGCGTTAACTTACTAACGCCATTAACAAGATCGGCAACAGTTTTACCAAATTTATTCTCTAAATCCTCAAATGTTGCATCAGTATCCTCAACGGTATCATGTAATATAGCCGTTATAATAGTGGTAATGTCCATATTCATATCGGCTAGGATTATAGCAACCTCTATTGGGTGGGTATAATAGGGCTCTCCAGAAGAGCGAAACTGCCCATCATGCATTTCCTTAGCGTAGTTACAAGCCTCCTTAACTACCTGACGATCAAAATCAGGCTGATATTTTGCTATAGTATCTTCTAGTTTTTTGAGATGATCCATATATTCCCTTATATAACCATAACCCCATTGCAGTGCACAATTTTGTTCAAGGCTAGCATGGTTTATTAGTGCTACCAAATATATTTTATATAACAGATGAATAAGACAACAAAAACCGAGCTGAACACCCGGTTTTTATATCACTAAGCTTTTATATCACTAAAAAGTGATATCACAGATTAAATTCCAACAATATCCCCTAAGGAAGGATCGCCTTTTATTTCATCTCCATCATCTTCATCAGAACTAGGCGCACCAATTTCCTCACTCGCATATATACCAGCAGCAGATGTTTTAGAAATTTCTTCCCATTCTTTCTCACCATCCATAAGATCAACAATATCGTCTTCTTGATCTTGGGGAAGATATCTTTGATAACTTTGTATCATCTCTTCCTTAAGAGAATCAACGCTGACTGTTTCTTCTGCAATTTCACGAAGCGCCACAACCGTATTCTTATCATTATCACGATCCACCGTTAAAGCAGCCCCTGTGCCAATTTTCCTAGCGCGCTGAGATGCAATTAAAACAAGCTCAAAACGATTTTCTACTTTATCAAGACAATCTTCTACTGTTACACGTGCCATTATAAAACCTTATTCTTACATGCCATATAACCTGCGTTTATAGTTTGTGATAAGCCAAAAATCAACAACCTTAATAAAAATAATTATAATAAAGCCCTTAAAAATTCTAAAAACTTAATTTATGAAGATATAAATCGCTTGAATTTTATATATTCACAATATAGAAGTGCTAATATAAATAAAAACTAATATTTGAGTTTTATTAAAGTTTTTCTCGGGTAACTCTTGTGTATTTTAAGGATAATAAATGATAAATAATATCCCTTTTTATAAAGATGAAAAAGTAGCCATTTTTATTGACGGATCAAACTTATACTCTGCGTCGCGGGCGCTGGATTTTGATATTGACTATAAGGCATTATTGGAATGGATGGCATCTAATGGTCGTTTAGTGCGGGCATTTTATTATACAGCACTGATTGATGAGCAAGAATATTCACCAATAAGACCTTTAGTGGATTGGTTGGATTATAATGGTTATTCTATGGTTACAAAGCCAACCAAGGAATTTACAGACTCTCAGGGTCGTAAAAAAATAAAAGGTAATATGGATATAGAACTTGCCATTGATATGATGGAAATGGCAGATAAAGTTGACCATATACTTTTATTTTCTGGTGATGGAGACTTCCGTCGCCTTATAGAAGCGGTTCAACGTAAGAGTGTTCGCGTAACTGTAGTAAGTACAATAAAATCTACGCCCCCAATGGTTTCAGATGATTTACGCAGGCAAGCTGATCACTTTTTGGATTTAGATGTACTTGCCCCCTATATACAAAGGGATAGTTCCACCTCTGCGCAATCAGAACATGATTTTAATGTTGAAACATTATAAGATTGCTTGACGAAAATATTTTCTTCTCCATGATGGATATATGGATATAATGTATGAACTGCTTCCTAATATTGATTGCGATTTATGCCCGCGTTTAAAATCTTTTATTGATGAAAATCGAAAGAAATTCCCTGACAAATATAACGCACCTGTGCCATCTTTTGGTTCAAAAGAGTCAGAACTACTAATAGTTGGACTTGCCCCGGGACTAAAGGGGGCAAATTTCTCTGGCAGACCCTTTACAGGAGATTATGCAGGAGATCTGCTTTATGGCACACTTTTAAAATTTGGTTTTGCTAAAGGAAAGTATAAAGCAAAAAAAGATGATGATTTAGAGTTAATAAATGCGCGCATAACAAATGCGGTTAAATGCGTTCCCCCACAAAATAAAGTAACTGGTCAGGAAATAAATACATGCTTGCAATTTCTAAAAACTGAGATAGCAACCATGCCAAATTTAAAAGTTATACTAAGTCTTGGGCTTGTTTCTCATAATGCGGTTTTAAAAGCAACAAAGTGCAGACAATCTGTCTTTAAATTTGGGCATTGCCATATACATAACCTTAATAAAAACCTGGCGTTAATAGATTCTTATCATTGTTCTCGTTACAATACCAATACAGGACGCCTTAGCACAGAAATGTTCGAGAGTGTTTTTAGGGAAGTGAAAAAAATACTAATATACGAATGACACATACAACATATATCACAATCCCACGACATTATAGAAAATCAGTAACGCGCTTATTCATAAATTCAGCAAAATTAAAATTAAATGTAATTAGAGCTTTTACCAAAAAACAATCAGATGCCGAAATAATTGAAGGATTTAGACAAAGATATGCTACTGATAATTTATATAATTCATATATTGATGGAACTATTGAGTGGTATTTAAACCCGATATATCACTATGAAGCTGATCTATCTGAAATACCAAATACAAAGGATATACTCGCGCTTGATCTCGGCTGTGGCCCTGCCTCAGTTTGCTATTGGTTAAGAGCCAATGACTATATGTGGGAATATATGGGAGTGGATATAGTAAAAGATGCTAAAAAATACATAAAGCCCTTAAACCGCGCCTCTTTTATAGTTAAAAGAATTGAAAAACTAACAATTGACGATCTACCCCAAAAACCAGATATAATATTTGCGGTAAATTCCTTTTGTTATGTCCAAGAATTAGAAGAATGCCTTTATAATCTGTTTAATATTAGCAAAGGCAAAGCAAAACTGATTATAATAGATGGATATCCTTCTGCATTTTGGAATAACAAATCCATAGCAAAATTTAGATCAACCAAGGATTTTCAAGAAATTCTTAGTGCCTCAGGATGGATTCCAAAAAGAAAATTGATATTAAGCATATATAATATGGCTAACATACCTATGATGAATATATCACATAGTTTTTTATGTGAAAGGGCTTAAAAGTTATGACCCAGCAATTTTTAAATTTTAAATATTGCTATAGTGATTTAGCTTTATTTTAGGACAAGGCGCAAATAACAAAGCACCAGTAACTTTACGTGAAAAACGCAGCAACAAAGTCACAAAATAAATGCAAGTTACTATATCTATAAACCAGTTTGCGGATTTACCGCTTCACGCCTGTTTATAAGCTTATTAAGCGCGTGGATATATGCACGCGCGCTAGCTACAAGAGTATCTGCATCTGCACCTGATCCACTGATAATTTTCCCATTTTCTTCTAAGCGCACAGTAACTTCAGCTTGTGCATCTGTACCACCAGTTACCGCATGCACTTGATATAGCTGTAACTTAGCATCTTCATGCGGGCATATTGCCCGAATAGCCTTAAATATTGCATCAACAGGGCCGTTGCCCTTAACTTTTTTGCATATTTTCTTACCATCAATATTTAAACATAAATCTGCACTTTGAGGCCCCGAAGTTCCTGCCATTACTTGCAGTGATACAAATTGAATGGCGTCATCTTTGCTGATTATTTCATCTTCGACTAGGGCAATTAAATCGTCTTCAAATACTTCTTTTTTCCGATCTGCTAGATTTTTAAACCTAGCAAAGGCATCATTTAAAGCATTATCTCCAAGCTCAAAACCCAGTTCCTTTAATTTTTCACGAAATGCATGACGACCTGAATGTTTACTCATAACAAGTTTGCTTTCCGTAAGACCAACAGATTCAGGTGTCATAATCTCATACGTATCAGCATTTTTAAGCATACCATCTTGGTGAATACCGCTGGCATGGGCAAAAGCATTAGCCCCAACAATCGCTTTATTGGGCTGTACTGAAAATCCTGTAATTGTTGATAGGGTGCGCGATGCCTTGGTTATTTGAGTAGTATCAATATTGGTATCATATGGCATTAAATCATGGCGCGTACGCAAAGCCATTATAACTTCTTCTAAAGCAGCATTGCCCGCGCGCTCTCCAATACCGTTTATGGTACACTCAATTTGACGCGCGCCCTTGGATACTCCTGCCAAAGAGTTAGCAACAGCAACGCCTAAATCATTATGGCAGTGCATTGATATTATCGCCTTATCTATATTTGGAACTCTATTGAACAACATCTCAATAATAGCCGACATTTCCACAGGCATAGCATAGCCAACTGTATCAGGGATATTAACCGTTCTTGCCCCAGATTCAATTGCGACTTCAACGCATTTGCACAGAAAATCATCTTCCGTACGCGATGCATCTTCCGCGCTCCATTCTACATCATCGGTAAATTTACATGCAAACGTAACACTATTTTTTACTGCTTCTAAAACATCATCAGGCGACATTTGCAATTTATGTTTCATATGCAAAGGTGAGGTTGAAATAAATGTATGTATTCTTTTATATTTTGCTGGCTTTATAGCTTCAGCAGAGGCCTCTATATCCCCCTTTTTTGCTCGTGATAAACCACAGATAGTGGCATTTTTTACTATTTTGGCAATCTCATTTACAGCTTCAAAATCACCTTGTGAGGCCACTGGAAACCCCGCCTCTATTACATCAACGCCCATTAAATCAAGAATATTTGCCATTTTAAGCTTTTGCTCTAAATTCATGGCACAACCAGGAGATTGCTCTCCATCTCTAAGGGTAGTATCAAATATTATGACTCGGTTAGGATTATTTCTAACTATATCAAATGCTCTACTCATGGCTAAATTCCTTATATCTATATTCATTCAGCGCATAAATTTCTATCGCGCTTTTGTTATTTTATCAATGTTTGGATTTAACTCCCCTAAAGCGCAGACATACAAGAATGCCTCATGCTCGCCTAGGGGCACATGAGCAAAATATTAAGAAGCAGTAATGTACTTGCTTGCTTTGGATTCATAGCTCATAACTAACAAATTTTAAGCATCAACGTCAAGTTCTGGAAGGCTTATAGGATTATAATCTGGTTCTCCATTCTTATTATACGTATCCCCTCTTTCCTTTATCTGATCAAAATCACCCTTTGAATTACGGCGCCATATCCCACTTTTATCCTTAGGTCTAAATTCATCAGGCTCTAATATCTTACTATTATCATCACTTATCTGCTTGCTCATACATCAATCTCCCGCGCCTCTTCAACTAGCATAATCGGAATTCCATCACGAATTGGATAAGCCAGCTTAGCTTGTTCTGATATAAGTTCTTGCTTTTCACGGTCATAGGCAAGGGGGCCTTTTGTCAAAGGACACACAAGAATTTCTAACAATTTTGAATCAATTTCTGCGCTCATAATTTCATTCTACCCTTAAATTATCAAGAAAACAAAATTGAAGATAATTTGCGTCGTGCCTTTAAGGTAATAGGATCAGAATTGCCCATAGCCTCAAATAGTTTAAGCAATTCCCTGCGTGCAGCCCCATCATTCCACTTAGAATCAATTTCAATAGATTCCAGCAAGATCTCAGTTGCTTCTTCCTTGTTTCCATTTGAAAAAAGCGCTAAAGCAAGATCAATGCGTGCCTGATGATTATTTGCATCACCTTCTATTTGCGCTTTTAAATCATCAATTGAGCCAACAGGTTGATTTTTTGCAAGCTCCAGCGCGGATTTAGCCTGTCTAAAAGCAGAAATTTTAGATATTTCTTCAGGGGCATTTTGTACCATAGCTTCTGCTTGCTCAATTTGACCAATATCCAAGAAACACCGCACCATACCAACATAGGCATCGGCATTTAACTGATCTTGTTGAAGAATTTGCGAATAGATAGCGTGGGCGCCTTGAGCATCACCTTCGGATAAGGCTTGCGCCGCCCCTTTTAGCGCTTCTGGGATATCAATAGCATTAGGTTGCACGCTATTGGCTGCGCTAATCAATTTTGTAATAAATTCTTGAATTTTGCTCTCGGGCTGCACGCCCATAAAAGCATCTATTGGCTGTCCTTGAAAAAAACCAAATATAGTTGGCACAGATTGAACACGCAAAGCCTGTGCAAGTTCTGGATTTTCATCAAGATTAACTTTTGCCAACAAAACCTTACCACCGGCATTTGTTACAGCCTTTTCAAGAACTGGCATAATCTGTTTACATGGAGCACACCAAGGCGCCCAAAAATCCACTATAACAGGAACTTGCATAGAAGCCGCCATTACACGCTGTTCAAAATCCCACGCACCCACATCGAAAATTATCTGGGATAAATCACCATCAGCAACTGAAACTTGCTTATTATTTGATGCGCCCAATAACATTATAACTTCTCCTGTTTTATTTGCGCAGACTATATCACTCCCAACAGAAAAGCAAAGTTTAAAGTCTTAAATATACTTAAATATACTTAAATCCTTGCTATTAACCAAATGTAATATATTATGAACTTATCCACAGACTGCGTTTTTCAATTTATACATTATTAATTTTACAAATACGAGGCATAAATGCGTTTTATTCCAATGTTTTGGCTGCTGCTAACAGTTTTTACAATGTCTACTCAAATTGTAAATGCTGATGATAATGAATTTACAATTCAACCAGGCGATATATTACATATAAGTGTCTGGAAAGAAGAGGGCATGGATCGTGAAGTTTTAGTCTTACCAGATGGAACCATTACCTTTCCGCTAGTGGGTACGATAGATGTCAAAAACTCCACTCTTGCAAACACGCAAAATTCCATAAAAGAAAAACTTGAGCCCTTTATTCCTGATGCTGTTGTTACGGTTGCTATTAACTCTCCCCTTGGGCATACAGTTAGCATTTTAGGGCAAGTAAAAAAACCTGGAACCATAGTTATGAGCGGCAATATGAGCGTTCTTCAAGCTATTAGCCAAGCAGAAGGACTTACCCCATATGCAGATGATGATGATATAGTAATCATACGCCGAACCGAAAAAGGTAAGGAATCCATTAAATATCCATATGATGATATTACAAAAGGCAAAAACCTTAACAAAGACATAGATTTAAAACCCGGTGATGTGATTTTTGTTCCAACATCAGGACTATTTTAAGATTATGACTTAAATCCTTAAATTAACAAAGTGAATAAATTGTCAGGATATTCAACAAAAGTAGTAATCTTAACGACCGCTTTATTTGTGGTCTTTTCCGCTTCGGCATTTTCAAAAAATGTAGACTTGCAAATAGATTTTAGTGAAAAAGCCGTGTGGGATTCAAATCCGACATTGCTGTCTAAAAATGAAAAAGCATTATACGGATCAACAACAACAGCATCTTTAAGTGCTATTAAAAAAATGCAAAACCGCAAGCTAAGCACAACATTTTCAGGCACTCGTAATCAATTTAATCTTTCTGAATTTAGCTCATCTGATTTTAAAGGGTTAGTTGGGGTTTCATGGAATTCCTCAAGATGGGAAATATCATTCGATGGATCGCTGAATTATGACACAACACGCACAAGTGAGATAACAACTTTTGGTAAAAATATTGGCGCAGTGCGTCGCATATCTTACCTACTGAGCCCTAAGATATCTTACATGACATCACCACGCAGTAAGATAGAAATTTCTGGCTATATATCAAAATCCAGATATGCTGCTTCTGCTTTTTTAAATGATTTCAAGACATTATCTTTAATCCCGTCATTTATTTATAATATATCACCGACACAACAAGCCATATTGTCAATTCAAGCTCAGCGCTATCAATCTATGGAAGGTCGAGATTTCTATATTGATAGTATTGGTCCTTCTATTGGCTGGAGCGCGTCAATCACCCCCAGATTAACAGCGCAGTTATCTGTTGGTATTATAGGATCAAAAACGCGCGGAGATGGGATATTAAGCCAGAATATGGTCTGGAATGATATATTTTCAGCGGCTCTTTTATATAGTAGTCAGAAAAATAGTTTAAATATTTCCGCTACAAGATCGCGCCGCCCCTTTTCAAATGGCACGGAATCTGTTTTAACCTCTTTGTCTATCAAAGATATTTATAATTTTAACGAAAGGTTATCACTTGATACGAATGCAAAATACCAATTTAACGAGCTACCCGATAACAGCGCAGGAAATCTTGACACAATATTAAGTGGAGGGACAACTCTTACATATAAAAAGTCAAAGCAATGGAATATAACAACCTCTTACAAGTATAAAAAACAAACGTTAACAGGCTCAGACAATGAGGCAGAGCAAAATATTGTAAGGGTTGGACTATCATATAAACCTTTAAATTACAGATAATAAACCAGAGCAAAAATAATTTATGGAACAAATGGAACAAAAATAAAATGAGTACACCAAACCCGTATGAATATTTATCCGTATTAAAACGCCAAAAGAAGATATTTCTGCTGGTATTTTTTGTTATTTTCTCTGTTTCAGTTATATTTTCTCTTAGATGGTCAAATTATCGCGCCTTTGCCACCGTAGAAGTGAAACAACCTGAAATATCTATTGATATAATTGAAACATCAGGGCTAAATTCTGCAACAGTTGAGGCTATGGCTGATTTGCAAATTAGCCGAATTAGACAAAAAGTGCTTTCAACAAACTCTTTGGTTGAAATAATAAATAAGCTCAACCTATATCCAGAAGCAAGAAAGAAAACTCCTGTTGCTTATATTGCTGAGAGCATGAGAAAGAAAATAAGGCTGCAACTACTTAGCACCTCTCTTGCAAATTCTGCCTCTGCGCGCAAAGCTTCTATTACCCAATTATCTGCTATTGCCTTTATAATTAGCTTTGAGTATAGCGACCCCTTGCTTACTCAACAAACTGTCAATGAGCTAGTATCAAGATTTCTTGATGAGGACTTAAAAGAGCGTCGTAATACAGCCAAAAGAACATCTGAATTTTTAGAAGCCCAAATTAAGTCGCTTTCTAAATCATTAGAAGAACAAGAGAAAAAAATTGCAGAATTTCGCGCCGCTAATGGAGATATATTGCCTGATGCGCTTGCATTCAATCAACAAGCAGCAGCCGCATTAACAACAAAACTTCAAAATATAGAAAATCAAATTATATCAAATATCGGGCTAGAAGGCGCTCTACGATCACAATTAGCGCAAACTGATCCCTATTCTAGAATTATTGAAGATGGGGAAATATTAACTACTCCATCAATACAGTTAAGAGCTTTAAAATCGCAATATGCTACGTTGATGGCTAAATATGGAATGCAACACCCCGATATTGTAAAAATAGCGCGCCAAATCGCAACTTTAGAATCTGATATTAACCCAACAGGGCATGTAGCACGCCTTAAAGCAAAAATTACAGATATTTCTACAAAATTAGATGCACTGAAAAATACATACGGCAATGAGCACCCCGATGTTATTTCACTTCAAAGGCAAGTTGATAAGTTAGAAAATCAGCTAAATAATGAGCTAAAGAAAAATATTGGAAATTCTTCAACAAAAATCAAGCGTGATGCCGATAACCCTGCATATTTACAAATAGTTGCACAAATAGAAGCAACTAAAAAACAGCAAGAAGCATTAAAAAAACAAAGAGATGAATTAAAGCAACGACAAGAAAGCTATAGTAACGCCATAAAAGAAAACCCCGCAGTAGAACAGCAACTAGCCGTATTGACACGAGATTATGAAAACTCCCTAATGCTTTATCGTGAATTAAAGGCTCGTAAACTAGCCGCAGATATGAATGAAGCAATTGAAAAAGACAGAAGCGGTCGCCGGCTTTCTGTAATAAACTCACCAGAATTACCGCTTAAAACTCACCCTTCACGAATAATATTTATTCTAGCGGGATTCATATTTTCTATTATAGGGGGATTGGCTAGCGTTTTTGCGTTCCATATAATGAGTCGTAGCGTTATTGGTCCATCTCACCTTGAATCATTGATAGGCGTCGCACCGCTTGTAACTATTCCTAATATAAGAACTCCAAGCGAAGCAAAACGCCGTAAAATTACTAGCTATATTATGTTTTGTTTAGCCTTTATATTGATAATAATTAGCCTGATTATTTTTACTCAATCTGTTATGCCTCTTGATGTTTTATGGGCGGTTATACTGCAACATATTGGACTTTGAATAAAATTGAATAAAATTAAGTAAAAAAAGAGAAAATTATGGGTAACTCACAAAATAAAATTACAATTGACGCTTTTAAAAAATCATTAGAAGAACACCGCATTATTGCACATCGTGTACGTAATAAGAATGCTGATATTTTCCGTTTTTTGCGTACAAAGATTCTTCAAACCATGAATAAAGAAGGTTTTAAAACTCTTGCAGTCAGTAGCCCTAATTACGATGATGGTAAAACAACTATTGCCACTAATCTTGCCGTTAGTATATCACAAGATCTGAAACAACGTGTTCTTCTGGTCGATCTTGATTTGCGAACTCCATCAATTCATAAATTCTTAGGCCTTAATGCCAAATATGGTCTAACTGATTATCTTGAAGGCAAAGCAACAGTGCAAAATTGCTTAGTAAAAACGCCATTTGAAAGATTTTCTGTATTTCCTGCTGGACACTCAATTGATGAATCCTCTGAGACTCTTGGCTCTCCTCAAATGGAAAATCTTGCCAAAGAACTTGCACAAAGATATTCAGATCGCCTTGTAATATACGATATGCCACCATTATTAGAACAAGATGACCCGCTTGTATTTTTACCTCATGTTGATGCCGCTCTACTTGTTATTAAAGAAGGCGTAACCACAACTTATGAGATTAAACGCTGTATCGATATTCTTTCATCTTCCAAAGTGCTTGGAACAGTATTAAATTCCGTTTCATAAAAACCTAAGCAGTTGAATAATTATGAGAAGCAAAATTTTAATACGCGCATAAGGATAATCTTTTGAGTGTGAATGAGCAAAAATCATCGTTTATCCGTGTGTATAAATAAAACTACTAATAGAGAGAAAAACATAGTAACCGAGCTTAAAACCAATACGTATGCTGCTCCATCAATACCGTATGTAGGTATATAAAACCAAGATCCTAGACAACTTACTACTATAACTAATAATTGTGCAGGAACTTGTGCCATAAAAATTCTCTTAGAATTTATGGCATAACCAAAGATATTAGCTAAATAAGTTATTGAAGCGGATATTGCAATTATTGGTAATATATCAGAATGGGCTGAAAATTCTGATCCATACATTATCTCAAGAACTATATCCCCTATTAAATAAGCAAGAGATACACCTACTGCCCCCATAATCAATACTAGTAAAAAAGCTTGAAAGACCATTTTATTAAATTTTTTGTACTCATTGTTGGCATTATATTTTGAAAGTATAGGAATCATCGACTGCCCAAATGCATAAACTGCTATGTTTCCAATCGTTATAAAATATGCCATGCTTGAGTATATGCCCAGCTCTGCCAAACCATGTGTGCTTTCTAGGAAATATCGGGGAATATATATTCCAAGAACTCCCAGAAGAGATGTTATCCCTAAAGGTAATCCAGATAAGAGTATTCTATAGGAGCTTTCTAAAGTTCTTTGATTTATAATATGAAGTCTTTCTGATATATTATACCGATCATAAAATATCAATACAGCAACCCAGCTTATCATATAAGCACTTGCCGATATAGGTATGTTTTTTGTTAATATATATGAAATTGTAAGTATTATTGTACTCAAGGTACCTCTAGAAATTAGTGAAATAGATATTCTGTTTAGCTTTTCTTGCCTAATAGCATACCCGTAATACATTTGTGAAAATGACTCGCTTACTTTAAACAAAGCAACAACTATCACAGTCCAAAAAATATAATTCTCATAAAATAAAGCAAATATAAAACAAAGTGTAATCCCTGCAAAAGATGCAATAGACCTTACCATAAAATATGCAGTATAGTCATTTTCACTATCAACATCTGTAGCAATAATTGTACGTATACCTAATTCAAAAAAAATAATTATTGGCCCGGTAATAGCTAAAGCAAGAGTAAAAATTCCTACATCTTCAGCTCCGCCTACACGGGCAAGTATCATAAGAACAAGCCACTGACATAGTGCATAGTAAGTGTTACCTAATATCATCCACGCCGTATTCTTCTTCAGGCTTTTGTTTTTTGACTGAATAGTCATTTAAGGTGTAAGTCCCCTCTTAAACTTGACTTTAGAAATGTCATCTTTTGGTAATTCTGCAAGAATCGGCGTTTTACCAAGCTTGATCCAAGATTCTGTATTAGGGATTTTAGCTCCACATATTGATACAAAATTTGTTGTTTCTGGAAACCTTATCCATATAGTATTGGTTGAATTGTTCATGTTCCATGACGCATATCGCTTTATATTCGTGTCTGTGTTATAAATGACATAATTAACTTTTGGATAAGGGCTATACAAAATCGGTGAATATGTATCTGATATAAAGTTCCAGGCTGTTTTTACACTACACCCCGCCAATTTTAGTTCTTGTCTGCGGTCATATAAACCAAAATGGTGTTCTCTGTTATTAATGTCTATTCCCTGATCTAAAAGCTCATATATCCAAACCCCCTTTAACCATTTAAGTGTTGGCGCTTCAAGAATAATTTGCATAAAATTGTCGGCTATATCCTTTTGAGGAAGTCCTGAACATTCCCTATCCATATCAGGCCAACCAATTTCCGTTATGTATATAGGTATATTTTTATTAGGAAATTTTTCTCTTAATTGCTTATTTAACAATTTTACAGAGTAAAGAACATTCCAACCTGTTCTTCTTATAATAAGATCACAATAATTATAAGGATGAACAGAAATACCATCAGAATAATCTAGTGCCCCTAATTCTATTATTTTAAGTGTCCATTCCCAATGCCTATCATCCCCTGAAGCACCAGCAAGCACGGTTCCAGAAGGATAATTTTCTTTTATTACTGGATAAACCTGCTTTAAAAGCTCAACATATTTTTCTGCAGAACCTAGCCTATAGTCTTTTCGTGATGCCAAGTTCCACTCATTCCATATTTCAAATATAGGGTTATATGCTTTAAGTATCTTTGCCGAATGTTCTGCTAATTTCAAATAATCCTTTATTTCGGTATCATTTGAAGGTTGAATATTTGGTATTACTTTTCTGTCACCTTTTAATATAACTACTGGAACCGCATCAATATTATTAAGGCCATAGTACATCTTCCCTATAGCTTTATCTAGGTCGTCAACATTAGATGCCTCTAACACACTCCATGGTAGATCGTCACGCGTAGAATTTACGCCTAGATGTAACAATCTAGTCTTCACGTCCTCTGGGGAATTATAAGTTTTATTTTCCTTTTGCCCCAAATGTATTCCCACACCTAAAAAAAAGCTATCTTTAATCTTTTCTTTCTCTGATGAAAAAGCATCATTACAAAACATAAGAACAGTTAGTAAAATTACTGATGACTTAAAATATGAAATTATTAGAAATTTATTTTTCATGTTATCAATGATCATATAATCAAAATACCTTAGCTTTTTACAATATTTAAAGTTAATGTTTCTCTTAAACTACCTTCATGCTGCACATTGAAAAATCTAGTTTCTGGGTTATTTGTCATTGTATATGAAGAAACAATTCCTAGAATAATCCAAAATTCAAAAAACCGAAAACTTTCTTGTGCAATTCCTTGTAATAAGGCATAAACCATTGCTAGTATAAGAGATGTTCCAAGAGCTGGAACTCTATTCAATCTCTGCTTTTCCTTACGTACTACATATAATAATCTGCTAAAAAGTTGTAATATAGGTATATACCAAGCAGCAACACCAACAACTCCTAATTCAGACGCAAGACGAGCTGGTAATGAGAATACTGGTGGCCATATTTTTGTTGGATCTGTAAACCAATTCCTTATTTCCCAACTCTCCCACCCCCATTCTGGCATATAGTTTTTTGCATTAAAGGCATATTGTCCAGCACCTTTACCAAATAACGGGTTTTCAATAAATATACTAAATGCTGTATAATTAGAGGCATATCGGCTTAAATTGGACCAGCTATCTCCTTCAATTACGTATCTGGATATTGCCTCACTTTGACTTAAATATGCAATCACTGTAAAAACAATGCTAAACATCAAAACCATATTTATAGAAAATGGTTTATAATTGTTACCAGCGGGAAATTTTAATATAATAGGAATAGCCAACTTCATCAAAGCCAAGCCAAGCAGTATAACATATCCTGTTCGAGCCTTTGTAAGAAAAAATAAAATTAAACCTCCTATAAGCAATGAATACATAAATGTTTTTGTTAATATTTTTTTATTCAAGTACGGCGTTTTTAAAACTAAGCCTATCCATATTATAGCAAACCCTAAAAATATAGCCATACTAGCAGGTTCTCCTGATACTCCTCTAATACGACCATCAATTACGCTTGATACGGGATAGCCACTTCTAAAAAAACTAGATAATTTGAGATATAAACCATGCATAAAACCTGAGTACCATCCAAGAATTTCTATAAAGCTTACTGTTAGAACTAAAATCATACTTAGAACAACTGGCTTTAAAATAACTTTTTTTATAAATAACTCATTTTGAGATAATTTTGCGGTTATATACATCAATGCAATACCGAAATATAAAGTAATTATAGTTGTTGAAAATTTATGTATTCCAGACCTACCCTTTAAACTAGACAATAAAATATTCTCCACGTTAATTACAAATCCTACAACTACGGCAAATGTAATAAGGCCTATAAACCATATTAACTCTGGTGCTATCTTATTTTTGTTAAATAATAAAAATGGAAAAGACATTATAACAAGCATAAAAAATACATAAAAGCTTGACATAATAGAAAACTCTCCGAATATGGAAATACCTTTAATCCAATCAATTGGTAGTAAAAAAACAGCTATAGCAAATATAAAAATAAAGAAACTATATTGTGTTTCTTTAGGAACCTCTAATTCATCTTTTTTGCCAATTAACATTTTTAGATTATGTCTCTTATTTATTTATAATGAATATAATTTTTTTCATTCTAGTTATCAAAGCCATTGGAGTGATAAAGAAAATCAAAGTTTTCACTATACCAAGCCATGAATGTATATTAAAAAAAGTAAAGTTTGATAATTGAACCGATAGTCGTGCATATAATTGCTTACGTCTTTTTTTTGTTGATGATATCTCAGATTTGTATGAATAATCTATTAACACTTGTGGAACGTTGGCAGTTTTAAATTTTTTAGTATATCTAGACATAAGCTCATAATCTTGAGCAATTTTGTAATTTACATCGTACAACTTATCCATATTACGTATAGATTCAGAACGAAATATCATAGTGGGATGCACAAACGGGGAATTGTAACAAATTGCTTTAATAATGTCTTTATGGTGTTCTGGATGTCTTATAGTAAAAAGTGGCTTATCTGGGTTATCATCAACGGCATTCGCCCATGAACCAATAGCTTGTATATCAGAGTGGTTATCAAAATAATCAAGTTGAACTTCGAACCGCTCAGGATAACAAAAATCGTCAGCATCAAAGCGAGCTATGAATTCATAATTTTTTTCTAATAATATTTTGATCCCAAAATTTAATGCCGCGGGCAAACCACCATTTTTATTCAACCTATATATGAAAATATTATCTGAGGTATTAAGAAGAATATCAGAAACTGGTACTTTACTCCCATCATCAATTATATATAAGTCCACGGGAACATTACTGTCCATTACACTTTCTACAGCCCTGTTTATGGTATCTTCAGAATTGTAAGAAGCCATAAGAACAGCAATGCGTTTTTTCATTCTATCCATATTTAATATAATTCTTAAATAAAATACATAGACACATAATTACAAACTTGATCTACGCACAAGTCTCAGGAACATATACACTTTACCGAATGAAGTAAATGCATATATAATATTGTTTGTGGTTATACTAACCATTATTATCTCTCAGTTCTTTTTGTGTTTTACGAAAATCCATAGCAGCTTTTTGTTTTAACCTGCGTTTTTTTTCTTTACGCATAGCATTTACCCTGCGCTCATCTATGTCATTGATATTATCAATGAATTCTTCTTCACCATATTCGATATCTGGGTGTTTATATTGCGCGTTATGTAAGGCTTTGACAAGTTGATAAGGCTCACCAATAGCAGGCAGGAAAACATCGTCAATAAAGCGACAATCTAAATGAATACTGCCATAGCCAATGAACCAGCCCATGGCTCCATGCTCTACATGCGCGCCTCTTATATCATCAAGATCAACTTGGTGTATATCAACAAAAATAATGCCCTTTTTATGAATAATCTGCTTATTTGTTAGAGCAATTTCATGTGATATATATATCAGAAAATATGGCCATAATATAGCCATACCAACGCCACCGAACAACCATGGGATAGGGGTGAATTCCTCATTAAATGTTACAAAATATAGGTCTATATCAAATAAATCTGGTGGAATAAATACTCCTCCAAGGTTATAGCTGTGACCGTGTGTTATTTTGGATCCGACATATAGATAAAGATAATGGTCAATTATCAACCCTATAATAAGGAAGAAAGAAAACCATAAAAACCCCTGAAACAGGTAAATCCAATGAGGTTGTTTTATAGAAATAATTTTTTCTCTACTGGAAATTAAATCTGTAACTTTGCTCATCTTTCAGCTCCTGATATTAGGACATCACAAGGCGGGTCGGCTATAATGCTATCAGCTACAGCGCCTATTTTTTCTGATGGATCAGCGTACGCTCCTACACATATCAAATCAACTTCTCTTTTTTCAGATTCTTGTATTAGTGCGTAATATGGATCTGCATTTATAAATTCGTAACTTATTTCTAATTTTTCGCTGTTAAAGTTTTCTTCAAAATATTTTTGCTCTTCTTCTATAAAATCATCCATAGCCTTCATTCGTTCTTCTTTATTCATTTTATATTTGCTCATAGTATTTATTAGCTGAAGATTTGGATAGGTTGGCATATTAATGTATGTATGAATTATCTCAAAAGCTCCTTTAGGGGCAATATTTATCGCTGTTCTGAATGCTTTTTTTGATGCTGGGGCAAAATCAATACCACAAAGAATTTTCTTATATGAGCTAGTAGGCTTATTTTTTACCATTAAGATCGGCGTTGAGCCGTTAACTAAAACACGCTCTATTGTTGTTCCTAGAAACAAATCACTAAATTTTGCGCGTTTGTGCATGCCCATGATTATAATCTCAGCCTTTATTTCTAGTGCAAATTCTGGGATCTTTAAATATGGTTTATCGCTTTGAACAACGTCTATAATTATATTTAAGCTATCGATGTTTTTATAGTTATTTATATAATTCTTTATTTTATTATAATATTTTTTTGTATTTTCGATATCTGTAACAACATATAAAATGTGAAGTAAATAACTGTCTTCTTTTGCAATTTTTAATGAACGCTCTAAAGCGCGATCAGAATTTGCGCTAAGATCGGTCGCTAGCAATATAGTTTTCATGGGTATCTCCAGACATATGTATATATGTACTATATTACAGAAAATATTTTATTAAAATTGATAAGGGTAAAATATTACCATAATGGCGACAAGCACATAAAAGCGTTTAATAAAGGATTATATAATGGAGCGAGTGAAGGGATTCGAACCCTCGACCCCAACCTTGGCAAGGTTGTGCTCTACCCCTGAGCTACACTCGCGTAATGCATTTCAAGTGAGGGAAAATATATATATTTATAAATTAAATGCAAGCATAAAAGCATGTAATTTTATAAAACGTGACCAACTTGTATCAGAGGAACCTTATAACCAATGGGCTCATGATCAGGAAAGAGTGAGTAAATCATGATATTAGGAGTATTTTCAATAGGAGTTGTCATATTATCAGGTATCTCATAGTGCATCATTTCTTCTGTTTGTTCTTCATCACCATAAACGACCATGAAGATACGTTGCTCACGATAATATTCAACTCGACAAACAATATCAGGAAGAGGCGTATCACTTACCATCATTATATTACCAT
>JALTAZ010000128.1 GCA_027075555.1 Micavibrio sp. | reverse complement strand
TAATGCAACAGATGCGAAAACATATAGGCAAAGAGGCAAAGAAAGAACAAGGAACAATCTCCGCAATCTTAGGGGCAGAGGCACCCATCAATCATTAGATATTGACTAGACTTTGTGTGGAGCGGTGTGTGAGCGCTAAGTTAAAATGTTCTAAATTCGCTGTTTCTAATAAACATGCTCCTATATTTTTTTCTCCTCCATGATTTTGTAAATGAAGCCTTGCGAATATATGTTTTATTGGCGTTTTCCTTACCAAAAGCGTCAATATAAAATGTAAGATATTCGGTAACAACGCGTCTTTTAAATAAAGAATTCGGGGTGAAGGATATTGTTATTCTTTCCACGTTAACACCTTTTTTTAAGGTTTTTTCATCGACTCTAAAATCAGATCTTTCGGGTCTTATAGAAAGGACATATATTAAATCATCATTTTCTGGCACTGAGTACATTACATCAAGCACAAGGCTGTTTACAGTTTCATCTTTTACTATGGCCTCTATAATAAAGGGATAGTTTTTATCCTGCTTTGTTTCGTCTTTCGTAAATACTGCCTTTAGGCGATCTTCAAATTTTACTATATCAGAGGTATCGATTCCTTTTATTGCCATATAGCGAATTGCAAAAAAGAACGAGAATAATATGAATATTGTTAATACAACAGAGCCTAGGAACTGATTCATGGGCCTATGCCCCCATTACACCCTAAGTGGCATTAAAACATATAATGCGCTAGGGTCGCTGTTATCTTGGATAATGGTGGGGCTAGCAGAATCTGCCAATGTCAGACGACAACCTTCCCCTTCTATTTGAGAGGTAATATCCAAAAGATATTTTGCGTTAAAGCCTATTTCAATATCCGAATCTCCATTTACTTCCATCTCCTCAGTGGCGCTGCCTGATTCAGGCGAACTTGCAGAAAGTATCATCTGTTTTCCAGATAGGGTTATTTTAAGAGCGCGTGATTTACCATCTGAAATGGTAGAAACACGGTCAATGGCCTTAGTGAATGCCTTAGGATCTATTTCAACAATTTTGTCATTTTCCTGAGGGATAACACGCTGATAATCTGGAAAAGTTCCATCAATTAGTTTTGATGTCATGATAATGTGATCAAAAGAAAATCTTATCTTATTTTCTGATAATGTAATTTGTATCACATCAGCCGCATCTTCAATTAACTTTCTTATTTCGCCAACGGTTTTACGCGGAATAATAACACCAGGCATACCCGCAGCATCTTCAGGTAAAGGCATTTCAAAACGCGCTAATCTGTGACCATCTGTTGAAACAGATCGCAGTACCTTAACGCCATCATTATCAGCTTCATGCACATAGATACCATTGAGGTAATAACGAGTTTCTTCTGTGCTCATCGCAAATTTTGTGCGGTCAATAAGGGCACGTAAATCAGCAGCAGGAATAGAAAACCCATACGGCAGATCACCGGTTGATATTTCTGGAAAGTCAGCTACAGGCAAGCAACTAAGTTTAAATCTTGATCGTCCCGAGCGGACAGTCATTTGTGTCCCATCAGGGTTAAGTTCTATTTCAACATCTGATCCATCGGGAAGTTTACGCACAATATCATGGAGTGTATGAGCAGGGGCAGTCGTAGCGCCAGCTTCACTGATATTGGCAGCAACCGATTCGTTTATTTCAAGATCCATGTCAGTAGAGGATAAGGAAAGCACATTATTTTCTGCTCTTATCAAAACATTAGACAAAATTGGAATTGTATTGCGACGTTCAACAACACTTTGTACATGATTTAGTGATCTTAAAAGAGCAGCACGTTCAATACTCAGCTTCATAACAAATCCATTCTTAAATTATTTTGTTGATTAAGGGCAACTCTATCACAGCGTTGCTTAGGTAAAAAGCATAAAATTACAGATATAGTAACTTGCATTTATTTTATAACTTTGTTGCTGTGTTTCTTGCGCTTTATCACTTGCTCCTTGTTATAAAATAAAGCCAAATCACTATATATAAATATACTATATAAATATACTATGTATAAATATTAAGAGTTTTAGACAGTTTTAGTGGGGAGTATATTCCCTGTAAGGATTATTCATTGCCTTTAACAGCTTTTGGTTTGTTATCCCTGCTCTAACGCCAGCACTTTGAACGGCTGTTCTAAATGTTCCATCTTCTTGAAATTTATGATCTGCTTTGAAAAGTTCTATTTGCAACTCTTTAACTGTTTGTCCAAATTCTTCAGCAATATTATTAATATCACCATCTGTTCTAAGATTTGCAAGAAACACGGTGGCCAGATAGACAAATTCTTCAAGCTCTCCTTTATCGGCTAAAAGTATAGTTTTGTCATCAGGAATAGAATCTAAAACACTTTTTTCAATAATATCTATAATATCTTTAAAATCTTCGTTCATATTTATTTTATGCCGCATTTTTTAATTGGTTTGAGGATTGTTCTAATTGAGGCCATAATCTGGCAAATAACTTAGTTTCATAATTACTTAATTTTTCTAAAGTTTCATATTTTCCATCACACATGGCAAACATATCTGACAAATGTTTGTCTTCTTCTGCTAATATGCTTTTAAGTGACATGTGATCGTTTGAGTGCTCAAGCACATCTTGGTAAATTTCATAAAACCAACATGCGCGCAGCTCAACTACCAAAGAAACCCAACTATAAGCGGATTTTCTACCAACTTCGTTTTCTACCCCAACACCAAGGCGTCCAAAATACATTAGTGACGGCTCTATGCACATAGTGTTATCCTTTGTCCAGCCATTAAGAGAATGACCAGCGACGCGCTCTGCTTGACGTTTAAAAAAATATGCGTGGCGTGCTTCTTCTGCTAAATGTTGTAGGGTGTCTTGGGTTAGGACTTGATCCATCTGAGATAGCATAATTCGACGACTTCCCTTATGCTCTAACATGGAAAGCATATTTAAAAACCGGGCGTGGCGGGACTTATCCTTAATTATATCTTCTAAAAATCTTTGAACCTGGCTTTCAAACTGTGCGTTTGCATCTTTCATATTCGAGGCGGTCCAAGGCGAAATTGATTGAGTCATAGATTTCATCCAAATCTTGTTGTGTTATGCAATATGGCGGTAATATATATACGCTATTACCAAGGGGGCGCAATAAAATATTACGTGATAAAAAAAGGTCATATAATATGGGTTGGACTTGTGATAGGTAGCCACTTCCTTTATCCATGGCAACATCAAGGGCAAACATAGTGCCTTTTTGTCTTATATTTACTATATCTTTTCTTTTTGAAAAATTGCACGCTGCGTGAGCATGGGATTTAGCAATTTCATCTATGCGTTGCATAACGGGCTCTTTATCCCAAATATCTAGTGAAGCATTGGCTGCTGCGCAAGATAGGGCATTTCCCATGAAAGAGGAGGAGTGAAAGAACATTTTGGCTCTATCTTTATGATAAAATGCTTTATAGATAGCATCAGTGCAAAGGGTTGCCCCCATTGGTAAAAAGCCACCAGTAAGCCCTTTTGAAAGGCACATAATATCTGGCATAAAATTGGCTTGTTCACAGGCAAACATAGTACCAGTGCGCCCAAAGCCTGTCATTACCTCATCGGCGATAAGTAAAACATCATGGGCGCGGCACATATCAACCATGGTTTTAAGCGTATCAGGTGAATATATTTTCATACCGCCGGCGCCAAGCAATAATGGCTCAAATACAAAGGCGGCAACATTGTCTTTGTTATCATTAAGGAATGTTTCAAGCCTTTCTAGGGCGATTGCTTCGTTACCAGCAATTGGCACGGGTATATGCTCTACTTCGAATAAATAGGGTTCATATAATTTATTATATACTGCCCTGCCACCAGTTGACATAGAACCAAATGTATCACCGTGATAGCCGTCTTCAAATGCAATTATTTTTTGTCTTGGCTTGCCAATATGTGACCAGTAGCCAATAGCCATCTTTAACGCCACCTCAATAGATGTTGCCCCGCTATCTGAAAAAAAGATGTGATCAAAAGCATTACCGGTGGCATCAATAAGGCGGTTGGCAAGATTTTCTGCTGGTTCATGGGTAAAACCTGCAAATATAACCTGATCTAGCCGTGCGGCTTGCTCTTGTACTGCGCGGGTTATGTGCGGGTGACAATGACCGTGGGATATAACCCACCAGCTTGAAATTGCATCAATTATTCTGCGCTCTCCCTTTGGTACGTTATTTTTAATATTACGCGCGAATAAATATGCGCCTGCTGCTCTATCTACGTGTATAGAATCAGGGCTGATCGCATGTTGTGTGAAAGGGTGCCATATTGGCGATCTTTGCTCTGTCATGATATAAAATCCTGCGCGTTAAAGTTATTTCCAAATACTAACCTAAGCGTTACATCATCTATAGCATTAAGTTTTGGCATATGCCCTAATATTTTTACTTTTGAAAATTCTGCAATGGTGCGTATATTATCAAGGTTTTCTTCGCCAATAAACACAATGCCTTTTATAGGAATGTTGCGCGACCAAAGGGCTTCTAAGGAAAGCAATGTATGATTAATAGTTCCAAGAGCTGTTCGTGCGCATAAAATAACAGGTATATTCCATTTCTTATAAAGGTTTATCTGTAAGTTATCTCGTGTTAATGGAACCATAAGGCCGCCTGCGCCTTCAATAATCATTATACCATCAGATTCGGGGATATTATTGGCATTACTAAGTTGGTCAATATTGATTTCCAAACCATCTATTTCTGCGGCGCGGTGAGGGGATAGCGGTTCGCTGAAAATATATCTTTCAGGCAAAAACCTTTCATCAGGAAGGTTGGTTATTTTTTGGACTGTTCTTGTATCAACGCCATCGGTAATTCCCGATTGTACAGGTTTCCAGTAATGGGGGTTTTGTTTAGAAGTTTCCAAGCCAAGCATAAGCGCAGCAGAAAATACAGTTTTACCAATATCTGTGTCTGTGCCTGTAATAATTAGTTTTTTCATAGCATGGATATTACAATAATTTTTTTGACAAGTCCTTTACATTTATTCCCATAAATTAGAGAATAAATATGTGCTTGATTATCTACCATGTGTTTTTGTTTTTACCAAAATATATTCTTTATTTTTGTTGGTATATATCAAGTAATATCTTATTTTAAAACTGTGCGTTATATATGTACCCTCCTTTGGGTTTTTTTGGCGTATTTCAATAAAAACAAAACGATCTGTATTTTTTCTATACAAGGAAGTTTTATCATTTATAATCAGAATGATGATAATAGTAGATGCTAATTATTTTTTATGCTATTAAAATAAGACACAAAGTTGCGTAAAATTTTCAAATCTAGATTTGATGATAGAGATAATCTTAACCTTGAAGACCCTTCGGGAACAGTTGGTGGACGAATTGCGCGTATGTCGAATCCTTGATTTTGAAGCTTAGTAGAAATTCTTAAGGCTTTTTTATCTTCCCCTAAAATTATGGGCAAAATATGTGTGCCGTTTCCGCCTAGTAATGATTTTGCTTCCTTGCAAATTGAAAATAATTTCTTACGTCGTTTATCTCCATCTGGTGATGACAATATTTCTAAAGATTTTTCAACTAATATCGCTTGCAAGGGCAGAGGCGCGGTTGAATAAATAAATGGGCGCGCAGTGTTAATCATATAATCAATTGTATTTTTTGAAGCGCAGATTAAGCCACCAGCAACCCCAATGGCTTTGCCACAAGTATGAAGGGTTATTATGCGATCATAACCATCTTTTTTTATTAAATCCCATGCCAGACCTTTGCCATTATTACCAAAAATTCCTGTTGCATGAGCTTCATCAATAATAAGATAAGCATCAAATTTTTTACAAAGATCATAAATATCTGAAAGTGGGGCGTAGTCACCGTCCATCGAGTAAATCGATTCTACAGCAATCCAAATAGTTCTGGCATTATTGCCATGATGTTTTAATAAACTTTCAAGCGCATTTAGGTCATTATGAGGAAATTTAAAGCCTTTTGCATTGCTTGCTAATAATCCATCACGGACACTTGCATGGATAAGCGCATCGTAGAGAATAATATCTTTTCTTTCTGGTAAAGTTGTAAAAATTGCGTAGTTAGCCTGAAATCCGCTGGAAAAATATAAAGTTTTTTCTGATTTGAAATGTTGATTGGCAAAATATTCTAATGATTTATGAGCATTTGTATGTCCTCTCAATAAACGTGATCCTGCCGCGCCAATATCAAGCCCTTTTTCAAGGGCATCAATGGCAAATTTCTTTAATTGTGGGTGATTAGACATTCCAAGATAATCATTGGAGGTCAGATCAATTCCCATAGGTAGTATTAGTGAGCGAAAGCGGTCTTGCGATTTAAGCTGAGATAGCTTTTTTTGAAACACATTCTTTATCCTTAAAAGGCTTGCGCGGTTTTATCCCTAGTGAATCAAGCAGAGCATAGTCAGCATCTTTTTCAGGGTTAGGAGTTGTTAAAAGCTTTTCTCCTGTAAAAATTGCATTTGCTCCAGCCATAAATGCCAATGCTTGCGCTTCTTTCGAAATTGTTAAACGTCCAGCAGACAGGCGAACCATAGATTTTGGCATCAAAATGCGCGCTACGGCTATTGCTCTAATCCATTCAAAAATATCAAGCATTTCGTTATTTTCCATTGGAGTGCCTTTAACAGGAACAAGCATGTTAATCGGAACGCTTTCTGGCTGTGGGTCAAGATTAGATAATGTATGAAGAAGTGATATACGGTCTTCCTCTGATTCGCCAAGCCCTAATATCCCACCGCAGCAAGCAGAGATCCCTGCCCTGGCAATATTTTTTAATGTATCTAAGCGCTCATCAAACTTGCGCGTGGTAACAACTTTATCATAAAATTCTTCGGAAGTATCAAGATTGTGATTATAGGCAGTCAAGCCAGCCTCTTTTAATTTTATGGCTTGCTCTTCGGTAAGCATTCCAAGTGTGCAGCAGGCCTCCATGCCCATATCGCTTACACCCTTTACCATGTCGCAAACACGATCAAATGCCCGTCCATCAAGAACTTTTGGCCATGCTGCGCCCATACAAAAACGAGTAGAGCCTGATTCTTTAGCTTTTCTTGCTTGCTTAAGTACATCATCAGTTTTTAATAATATTTCTTTTTCAAGCTCAGCATCATTATGAACACTTTGCGAACAGTATCCACAATCTTCGGTGCAACCGCCTGTTTTGATAGATAGCAATGTACATATCTGCATTTCATTCGCATCATGATTTGTGCGGTGAATACTTGCTGCCTCATAAACTAGATCTAATAAGGGGCGAGCATAAAGTGCGCTAACTTCTTCAAGTGTATAGACGGGCTGTTTATTCTCTTTACTCATGCGCTCAAGTTATTGTGCAATTTGAACAGGGTCAACAGTAAAATTTAAAGGCTTTTGTAAAAATTAATATAAATAATTAATATAAATAATGTATTTTTGTAATTGGTTGTTGAGATGATTGTGAGGAAAATATGAAAAAATTTGTTTTTACAATAATATGTTTGGTATTTGTTTTTGTTGCAAAGCCTTCAAATAACTTTGCCCAAGCAAAGCAACTTATAGAGCAAAATAGTCTGGCAACAAAGAGTACTAAAAAGAATATTGAGAAGAAGGGGAAGAAAAAAATTAAGAAAAATAAGAAAAAGGGGGAGAATAAAGCTAAACGTAAACATAGAAAGGCAAAGAAAAAAATTAAAAGAGAGGCAAGAGAAGAAGTTGATAATAAAGGTGGAGATATTTGGGACGTTGAGTGAATTTTAAAGATCATTTTTTATTAAATTATTTTGTAAATAAATCGAAGGTTTTTGTTAACCAATGCGTAGTAATATTTATATATTTAATTTAGGAGCGAAAAATGAAAAAGCTATTATTTATAATATAGAAAATTTGAATAGGTTGCATTAAATAGTGTTTTGTAGCAGAGTCGAGTTCCGAGTTATTTTTTATTGTATAAAATAAATTGGGCGAACTATACAAGGTATCTATTTGTACATTTTGTAAATCAAAATTTTCTAAAAACGTTTTATTTACTTCTGCATCAAATTGTTCTAAGAGCTGAATACCAAACAAGCTCTTATAAATTAAAGAACAAGAGCTTACGGTATATATTAAGATAATATAAATGGCTATTTTCTTCATGGAAACAAATGTAAAAAATCTACTACCTAAACATAATAGGTAGTAGAAATTCATGCAACTTAATTCTTTTCAAAATCAACAGCAACAGCATAATATTCTTTTAAACTATCACTATATGATGCTTTATAAATTCCTTTTTGAATTTCTATATCATTATATCCTAATTTTTGTGCAATATCTTCACCCAAACTAACAATATGTGTCACGGGGAAATATCCATCACTAGTGAAAGCTGAACTATTTTTTGGCACATAAATAATTAATTTATTTTTAAATACTGTTACAAAACTATTTTCTTTCTCAAGAACAACCTCTACTTTACCTGGAGTAAGCTCTAGTGCTCTACCATCGGGCTTGACATGAACTATCCTTACCCTAGGCATAGACTTGAGCTTGGATACAATGAACTCATTTAATGCAGTAAAAGCTTTTTCTCTATCCAAGCCCTTAGCTAAGCCTATCTCAATATAGTCTACTATATCAGAGAGTGTTCCTCCATAAGTCTTCAGGCTATGATGCATCTTAATAGTTGGTACAATACTGGATCTTATTT
>JALTAZ010000127.1 GCA_027075555.1 Micavibrio sp. | reverse complement strand
CATAATCCTTAAAATCACCAAAATATTTCGTAATCGCCGCTGTTAGCGTAGTCTTACCATGATCAACATGACCAATAGTTCCTATATTACAATGCGGCTTCGTCCGCTCAAACTTCTCCTTCGACATATCTTATATGCTCCTTAATTTAAACTTTGCCGCATAGGGCGTGAAAACTAATGCCTTGTTTAAAAAAACCGCTGCATAATGTCAATTGATTTTTAAGAATAGCAACTATTTTGGTAAATGTTTTTTCATATAAAGCAGGATTTGGAGCGAGTGACCGGGATCGAACCGGCATATTCAGCTTGGAAGGCTGACGTTCTACCATTGAACTACACTCGCATTTCCAAGATTAGTACTATCAACTATCGGGTTTTACTCTAAAAATCAATAGCTTTAAACACCAATTAAAGTAAAAAATTATTTTTTAACAACAAAACGCGAGATTCTAATATCATCTTCGCTATGTTGCATCAACGTCTTGATGAACTCCGCGCCAAATTGCAATATCATACAAGTATAAGTAACCCATATCATCAATAATATGATAGACCCTGCCGCACCAAAAACAGTTTGCGGAGCAATAACTTCAAGTACTTTAGTAAAAAATAAACCACCTAACATAAATAAAAATGATGAAAATGCCCCACCCACAAACACATAACGAAACCTTATTTTAACATCAGGCAAAACCTTAAAAATCAAGGTAAAAAGCAAAGTTATAGTTATAAAAGAAATACTTAGCTCAAAAACTTTTAAAAAAGCTAAATCAGGAAATTCATTTACTAACCAATAACCGAAAACCTTTAAAGCAGCAGAAATATACATAGACATCAAAACAAAAAAGCTAAACATAATAGCAACAAAAAGCGAAACCCCTCTATAAACTATAAAGCGAATAATGGTTTTCTCAGGCTTTGGTTTGACGCCCCATACCGCATTAAAAGAATTTTTCAACTGCGAAAAAAAACCTGTTGCCCCAAATAGTAAAATTCCACCACCAACAATTAAGGTCTTAGAACCTGTATCACTTAAACGCGCTTTATCAATGATTTTTTGTATCGTTTGCGCAACTTCCTGCCCCATAAAACTTCCTATATACTCTTGAATTTGAGCCCGTACCATTTCTTCATCAAGGAAAAAAGTTGTAATTGAAACAATAATAATCATCATTCCAGGAAGAGAGAAAACAGCATAATAAGCCGCAGCCGCGCTGTATGTCAGTGGAGTATTCGCCAGCCATGATCTAATTGTATCTCTAAGAACCTGAAGCATCTAAGGCCCAATATATTTTTTAACATATAGAGCTTAGCTTAGATCAGGTAAAAAAACAAAACCAAGGAATAGGACTTTAATTAACTACTCCTTAGGAGCATCTAAAACAGCAACTGTAAAGCCATCTACTATATTTGAATTAAATTCAGCCGCCTTTGATATATGCATGGCTCTTACCTGAGCAAGCTGAGCTTGAATATTCAAGCGGTCAATCCTTGCCAAAAGAACGCGAGATAAACCTTCTGTTCCAGCCTCATAATTACGTTGCGATGCCTTTACCTTATGCGCCATGGCATGATCTTTTTCCTGCAAAATTTTAACATTTGAAGCCGCAGAATCACGCGCTGAGCGTATTGCCTCCATTTGCGCTTTCCACTGACGAACCATATCATCATAAGCAAATTCAGCGCTGCGCTTATTATCCTGAGCGGCTTTTAATTTAGGCTTTTGATTTTTAGATGCCCACAAGGGAACTGTTATTTGTGCCTGAACCGAAAACCAATCTTCACCAGAAAAGCTGTTATTTTGTCCGTCTTGGCGTTGCTTATATATCGCATTAATTCCAAAATTTGGCAAAAATGCAGCATCAGCAATTTCAGTAGCCTTTTTCGCAATATTTATATCTTGAGAAGCAATCAACACGGGATATATTGCATTAGGATCTCCGCTCCAACTCGCATTTACTATATTTGGAATATCAATTTGCGGAATTTCATCTATTAACCTTATGAAAACCGCTTCGATAGAGGCCATTTGTGCGTCTATATCATTGAGTTTACGCTCTGCTTCTGCGCGTTCTACATCAACTTCTGAAAAACGCTGATAAACAGCACGACCAGACTCAATTTGCCCCTGAAAAGTATCCTCAAGTTCCTTATAAAATCCAAGCTGCTTTTTTATGAGACCACGGCGCGTTTTTGCACTTTTATACTCTGCCATCTTTGCAATCAGCATATATTGCAGGCGCGCGCGCGTGTAATCTGCCATAAGTTTCTGCTTTTCCGAAAGCTGCTCTAATTTATCAGATCTTGCGCGTAATAAAATAGGGTTAGGGATCTTTTGGTTAAAACCTATAACTTTAGAAGTAGGTAAAAATCTATCAAATTCAGGATCAGAAACAGGAATATTATCAACCCCTATCATAAGCATTGGATCAGGCAAACCCAACGCGCCTTGCGCCTGTGATTTAGTAGATTCACTTTTGCTAAGTAATGTCTCCACCTGCGGGTGAGAGCTTAAACGTTCAACATATTCTTCAAAACTAGCGGCAAGAGCACTGCCACTAGTCATTAGTGACATTAACATAGCTATGTTAAAAAATTTCTTATAATCCATGATATAACATTCTCTAATAATATATTTACCAACAAATGCTACGCAGAAAACCTACAACCCCCTCAAAAATCGCTTAAATCTTTTTGGAGATCCTTTGTAATAATGTCTTTCTAGCCCTATATACCCGCATTTCAACACTCTTTGGCGTTATCCCAAGAATACGCGCACACTCTTCTTGTGAATGATTTTCAAGGGCAAATAAAATTAGAGCAGTTTTTAGCTTATGAGGCAATAGATCAATCTGACTTTCCAACAGCTTTAGCATCTGCCTATGTTCTGCAAGATTTTCTATATTTTCATCACTTGCTAAAATCTCATGAAGTGAAGCACTTTCATATTCTTCACCCCCCAACCATGTATCAATAGATACCAAGGATTGAAGTTTTTTCTTTCTGGAATAGTCACGACAAAGATTAAGCGCTATTTGATATAACCACGTTTTAAATTTACAAGCAGGATTATAAGTTTCGGCCTTATTGTAAACTCTGATAAATGTTTCTTGCAAAATATCATAAGAAACATCTTCATCTCTAGTATAGCGCATTATAAAATTAAAAAGTGGTTTCTTATAACGTTTCATTAGCTCATCAAGAGCTTTTTCACGACCATTTTGCAGCGCAAGCATTACCTCCCCATCAGGTAAATCTGGAAAATCATTATTCCCTAGCGTTATGTTGGAGCTGCTCAACAACCATCTCCCGTAATTTTTTATTCTGATCTTCAGTCAATATTTTTTGCATATCCGCTAAATGTTTAAGACTTAAAGACTGCAAATCTCCCATTGCCTTATGTATTTTGTGAACAATAGAATCAATTTCAGGAGCTTCATACCCCCCCTCTTTTATTGCTTGAGCCAACTCCATATTCGCAGCCCTCATCTGTGCCCGATACAAAGATTTTAATCTATTATATTCTTTTTCAACCTCTTCAATATCTTTTTCTTGTTGAGCCGATATATGCAACTCCTCATGAAGAAGGGCATGTATCCCCTTACTGTTTTTATAAACTATACCAACTTGTTTTGGCATCAAGAAGGCGGTTTGCCCAATCCAAACACCAGCAAATCCAGCCCCTGCAATTGTTAAAAGGAAAAATATTATTTGAGGTATATTTTTCATGACTCCCTTACATCAATATATTCAAGACTGGCGCTTATAAAAAATGAATCATCGGGGGAGAATACATCAAGCCCTAAAGCTTTGGAATACTCTAATGAAGAAGTTGTCTCATAAGATGAGAGCTGCGCCACGAACAACCCACCTATCATAGCCATAATAAGAGAGGCATAGCGCAAATTAACATTTGACCAAACCGGCATAACAAATGACATTTTCTCACTAGCCGCCTTACTTTGTGCAATACGCGCCCAAACATCAGATTCTAGACAGCCCAAACGCCCATAATCAGGTTCATCAGAAAAAGATCTATCGAGTAGCTTCCCAATGACATCCAACAACATGATGATCCTCCTTAAATCTTCCTACAACAATTATACGCAATAAATGCTTCTTTCCCTCAAAATATATTGATTTCTTGAAAATATAATATTCTATGATACCTATTTAACTTTAACTCATATTTAACTTTAACTCATACGGGATAAATCTATAGGATTACATAACCATGACAAAAAACCGCAAAGACACTAAGCCTAATTGTGCCTGCGAACATAATCATAATGATGAAAAAACAACTACGGCAAGATTTAAAACATATATACCCGCCCTGATTAGTTTTATAGTTTTGATATTAGGCTTGACAATAGAGCATGTCTTAAAAATTGATTTTTTTGAAGGTTGGGTTAGCCTGTTTTGGTACTTAATGGCTTATCTTCCTGTTGCCCTGCCTGTATTAAAGGAATCATGGGAAGCCCTTATAAAAGGTGAAGTATTCACCGAATTTTTCTTGATGAGCATTGCAACGATCGGAGCTTTTGCTATTGGAGAATATCCTGAAGGTGTTGCCGTAATGTTATTTTATTCCATTGGTGAACATTTTCAAAATGCCGCAGTAAGAAGCGCAAAAAACAATATAAAAGCATTACTAGATATTCGCCCCAAAACCGCAAGCGTATTAAAAAATAGCAATTACGAAATTGTTGATCCTGAAACTGTAGAAATTGGTGACATAATTCAAGTAAAAGCTGGAGAGAAAGTACCACTAGATAGCATTCTGCTTTCTGATAGAGCGGTTTTAAATACCGCCGCACTAACTGGAGAAAGCAAACCGCAAGACATTAGCAAAGATGATTTGGTTATGGCTGGCTCAATCAATCTAGACGGCGTTATAGAGCTAAAAGTTAAAAAACTATATAATGATAGCTCAATCGCTCACATATTGGAAATGGTACAAAATGCAGCTTCTCGCAAATCAAAAACAGAACTACTAATTAGAAAACTGGCAAAAGTTTACACACCAATTGTTGTTTATATGGCTATTGCAATATTCATATTGCCTTACTTTTTTGTAGATAATTATTTATATTCAGACTGGCTCTACCGTGCACTTATATTTCTGGTTATATCCTGCCCTTGCGCGCTAGTTATATCTATTCCATTAGGATATTTTGGTGGGCTTGGCGCGGCTTCTAAAAATGGACTGCTTTTTAAAGGCGCCGCATATTTAGATCAACTAACCAAAGTTAATGCTCTGGTTATGGATAAAACAGGAACTGTAACCAAGGGCGTTTTTAAGATTAAAGATATTGTTATAACCAGTAAAATTTCAGAAAAAGATTTCATGACACTGCTAATGGCGATAGAGGCAAAATCCACCCACCCGATTGCACGGGCCATAATGGAGTATGCCGATAATAATAAAAAACTGCCCGAAGCCACCGATATTCAGGAAATCGCTGGCAAAGGTCTTATGGGCACAGTATCTAAAAAGACTATTCTTGCAGGAAACCAAAAACTATTGGAACAATTTAATATATCTCCGCCCTGCGAAACAAATAACATAGTAGATAGCATCATTATGGTTGGCATAAATGGTAAATTCGCAGGCTATGTCACCATCGCTGATGAACTAAAAGACGACGCCAAGGAAACAGTATCTTTACTTCATAAGGCGGGAATTACTCATATAACTATGCTCTCTGGTGATAAAGATTCTATTACTCAAAAAACAGCTAAAGAGCTTGAAATAGATAGCGCCAAAGGCGGGCTTTTACCAGAAGATAAGTTAAATGAAGTTGAGAAAATAAAAAAAGACCCTAAAAAGATAGTTGCCTTTATTGGTGATGGCATCAACGATGCGCCTGTTCTTGCAGCTAGTGATGTAGGAATTGCCATGGGTGGCTTTGGCAGTGACGTTGCCATTGAAACTGCGGATATAATTATCCAAACTGACCAGCCCTCAAAAATCGTGACAGGAATAAATATTGGAAAATCTACACAAAAAATTATCTGGCAAAATATAACTATGGCCTTTGCGGTTAAAGCCATAGTGCTTGTTCTTGGTGCAGGTGGGATTGCAACAATGTGGGAGGCAGTATTTGCCGATGTTGGTGTTGCCCTTCTTGCAATAATAAATGCTATGCGATTGCAAAAAATGAAATGGATATAGCTTGTATTTCTAATTAATATTACCTCATTTAGGGTATATTAGCATTTTTTTGAGTTTAGTTTGCATTTGTGTCTTGACATTTTAGGCAAAAATCTTTTTCCTGCACTCTAGTTATCAATCGACGGTTTCTAATTATTGTGGAGGGGTGGTCGAGTGGTTAAAGGCAGCGGATTGTAACTCCGCCCGCGTATGCGTACGCAGGTTCGAATCCTGCCCCCTCCACCATTTTTCTTTACCTAATATAATAATTTATCCATTAACATACTGATATAGCTTGATTACAGTTTTCATTTGACTGTTTCAAGGTTTTTGTTTGCCCATAATTGGTACACAAAACAACATAACTATTGGGTCACATGGATGTCGAATTATATTTTTAAACGCGGAGAAATATATTATTACAGGCGGCGCGTTCCTGAATATGTAATGCCGTATGAAACTAAAACTATTGTAAAAATATCTCTTGGCACGAGAGATGAAAAAGAAGCAATGCGAAAAGCAGCAATTTATAATGACTATATTGAGGATTACTGGCGCAGCTTAATCAAAGCAGATGGAAGCGCTGATCCCGATTCGCGCTATCGTGCTACAGTTAAACTGGCTAAAGCCCATGGCTTTGCCTATAAAAGCGTTGCTGAGATTGCCAAGGCTCCTTTAGAAGATGTTGTGCAGCTCATAAATCCATAGAAAAGCCAGATATAATTGAATCTGTTTTAGGTGTGGAGCAGAAAGTTCTCAAGTGCTTTTAAGCCAATGTATTGAGAAATACTGGCCAATATGCGCTGATCGCCTGACTAACAAATCTGACGATCAAATCAGAAAATGGAAAAACCCGCGCATCGCCGCCATGAATACTTTCGCCGAGGTTGTTGGAGACAGACCACTAAGCGAAGTCACAAGGCGTGACATATTGATATATCGTCAATGGTGGATGGAGCGCGTAAAAAGTGGTGATGTTGTAGCTTCTACAGTTAATAAGAACATCATGTACACTCGTGATGTTCTTGGGGCTGTTGGCGTTGAATATGAAGTGGAAACTGACTTTGAGCTTCTTTTTGCAAAAATGAGGCTTAAAGAGGTTGAGCAGTCCAGACCGCCTTTCGAAGCATCCTATGTACAAAACACATTTCTATCATCAAATAGCCTTGAAGGATTGAACGCAGAGGCTCGTCTTTTGATATTTGCAATGGCCGATACCGGCGCACGCGAATCTGAACTTATTGGTTTACGAGCAGAAGATATTATTCTTGAGAATGATATTCCTTATATAATATATGGATCAGACCACAAAAGAACCGCGCATTAAAAACACCAACATCAGAGCGAAAAATCCCGCTTGTTGGCTCTTCCCTATTTGCATTCAAGGAATTACCAAATGGGTTTACCCATTACCGCAATGCAGATACAGCCTCCACGACGATTAACAAATATTTCCGTGAGAATGATTTAAAGCCAACGCCTGGTCATTCACTCTATTCTCTTAGGCATACGTTCAAAGATCGTTTGCGTGATGCGCAGGCACCAGAAGAAATTATTGATGAGTTAATGGGTCACAAGAAATCCGGCCCCAAATATGGCCGTGGTCATATATTAGAGCGCAAATATGAATGGATGAAGAAAATTGCATTCAAAATCTGCTAAATCTAATGCTTAAACCCCCCCTGTATTTTGGTGCATCATCCGCATAATCTTTTATATTACAGGTTGATTCTGATCAGAATCAACCTCTGGATCAGGCTCTTCATACCACCTGTCATTTATACGCTCGCTAAGTTCTTCGCTAGCACCAAATAGAGCCAAATCTAAAGCATCTCTACCTAAAGCATCCTTGAGTTTTACAGAAATTTCAGTTTCATCTAATAGGAGAAAAGCAATATCTTCATGGAAGTTTATAATAGCAACTTGCAACGCATTTTGATGCGTATCATTTAGTTAATTAATACAATTAGCATCTTCTTTGATTGCAGCAAGTGCTTCGTTGTAATTGCCGACCATGGCAGCATGGTAGTATATCAGGAGACACCCAGCTCGATCCTTCATCCCTTTGTGTAACTCTCTTATGTGCTACCATATCAGGCGTATCTCGTCTACAAATTTCTATTTTTAACTAATTGATCAAATATCATTTCAGCCTTTACCAGCGCGTCATTTTTTTCTTTTCCTTTCACTAATTCTAACCAATTTCTATACTTCCAGTGGTCATTCATAAACCCATCACTTACTCTCTTGGAATTAGTTATTTCCGTTACTCCATTAACAGTGAGTGATTTACCTGAACAAAGCATATATCGATCATTATCTTCTCGATCCCACTTATCTTGTTTATATTGAATGCTGAGTGGGTCTCCATACTGCCAGTTTTTTTAGTATAAAAATATCGGATTTTATGACATTCAAGCCATAATAAAGATCAGTTACATCTCCACCATAAAACAGGATTGAAAAATTATGGCGGTGGTCATGAACATTCATTGTAGCAAGATAAATATCAATTTTATTTGGGTATGCTTTTTCTAGATTTTTCTTAATTCCCATCTTGTCATTATCTGAGCCATCCCATTTAGAAAAA
>JALTAZ010000126.1 GCA_027075555.1 Micavibrio sp. | reverse complement strand
TCAGATGCAGCAAATTTACCAGCTAGCAATCCTATTGACGCACTTTCAATATAGCCTTCGCAACCTGTTATTTGGCCGGCAAACCTTATATTAGGCTTTGACTTTACCCTTAACATTTTATCAAGAATATTTGGTGAATTTATAAAAGTATTCCTATGTACCCCCCCTAAACGCGCGAATTCTGCATTTTCTAGACCTGGTATAGTTCTAAAGACGCGCAATTGCTCTCCATATTTCATTTTTGTTTGAAAACCAACAATATTATATAACGTTCCAAGTGCATTGTCTTGACGTAGTTGAACCACGGCATATGGAGGTTCATATGAATGTGGGTTGGTTAAGCCAACTGGCTTCATTGGACCAAAACGTAGAGTTTCGATACCCCGTGATGCCATAACTTCAATGGGCATACAACCTTCAAAATAAGGGGTGTTTTTTTCCCATTCTTTAAATTCACCATATTCAGCATTAAGCAATTCGCTAATAAATGTTTCGTATTGTTCTTTATTCATAGGACAGTTTATATAGTCCTTACCTGATCCATGTGAACCCTTTTTGTCATAGCGTGACTGAAACCAGCATATATCCATATTGACACTATCTAGATGTACTATTGGTGCAATAGCATCAAAAAACGCAAGCCCATCTTCGCCTGTAAGTTGTTTGATTGATGCGCTTAGCGCACTAGACGTAAGTGGTCCTGTAGCTATAATTAAGTGCCCCCAACCGTGATTTTCTATATTTGTGATTTCTTCTCGCTCTATAGTGATGTTGGGATGATTTTTTAATGCGTTTGTAACGCCATTGGAAAATATATCACAATCAACAGCTAGTGCCCCACCGGCAGGAACTGCGGATTTATCGCCTTCTCGCATAATAAGCGAATTTAATTTACGCATTTCTTCATGGAGCAACCCTACGGCATTATATTGCGCATCATTAGAGCGAAATGAGTTTGAGCATACTAGCTCTGCACATTTTCCTGTTTGATGAGCTGGAGTTTTAACTTTGGGGCGCATTTCGTGTAATATTACATTAACGCCCATATTAGCGGCCTGCCAAGCTGCTTCACTACCTGCTAGACCTGCACCTATTATGTGTAATTGATTTTTATTCATGTGTGTTATCTAGCAAAAACCAATAGCAAGAGCAATTTAAATAACTATAAAATATATTTCTAATTTAAAATTATTACATAAATATTGCATGTAATTAAGTAAAGTGGAAAAAAACTATGTTTTTTTGCTGCTATAATGTTGCATCTATTTTATTGAAATTGCTATATATCTTTTCGGCAAATTATATCAAAAAATATTATAGATATTGCTAAATATTACTTAAATATGCTCAAATGATTGTAGCTATTAAAATTATAACAGGAAAAGCATAACATGAATGATGAAGTTAGTGAGAGCGCGTTCTATATGTGGCGGACTTTGATTTCTGTGGCTCATGCCGATAATATTGTTACAGATGAAGAAATAGAATTTATTGCAAACATAATGGACGATGTTAAGTTTTCTGATCAACAAACATCCATATTAAAAGATGATATAGTAAATGCAAAAGATGTTAATGAAATGTTTAAGGGGATATCTGACCCTAAGGATAGGGTTCGTTTTTTTAACTTTGTACGAGACCTTGTATGGATTGATGGTGATTTTGATTCACAAGAGCAAAGCGTTATGATAAAGCTGTATCAGCAAAATATGAAAAGCACCAATATTGATGATTTAATCGGAAAAACTTCCCTAGAATTTGAAGAAGATTTTGATATTGCCCATAGAGAGGTAAGCAGTAGAAAGATAAAGGATAAAAAAACTGGATTTAGAAGGATTTTATCATCATTACGCAGCAACTTTTTGCCTGTAAATGATTAGTATACAGATAATTTTTTGATATACCCTTATGCCTTAGACATTATTAGTTGGATATCTTGGCTTTGGTTATGTGTTATTAAAAAATTTTATCGTCTATTATGTATTGCCTTTCATCAAAACGTAAGCGTGCATTACTCATTTTTATATCATTCCATCCATTTGTGCGGTTTTTTTCTATTTTAAAAGGGGGGCGTACTGACCTTATATTACCAACAATGGAAAAGCCTTCTTTAACGTGAAATAACTCCCCGGGCGTAAGCCCGTGGGATGTAGCGCTTCCAGTGTCTTCGTGTTATTCCTATGCAATGAAGTATAAGAAGCAAACACATTGTATTTATCGCTGTGATTATCATCT
>JALTAZ010000125.1 GCA_027075555.1 Micavibrio sp. | reverse complement strand
AGATCTAGAAGATCGTTTGCAGGAAAATATTCGCAATTTATCACCAGAGGAAATGGTAAAGACATGGATGCCGGCAACTATGCAAGGTATTGGAGAGATGCAAAAAATTTTCTGGTCGCAAATGGGGATAAAAAGCTCTGAAGGTAATGATAAAGATGAGTGATACCAGAAGTGATACCATATATGCCTTGGCTAGTGCACGTGGGCAATCCGGAGTAGCGGTAATCCGTGTATCAGGTAGTGCTGCATTTGATAGCTTAAGAGCGCTAACCAATGGTAAAGAAATAGAGTATCGAAGAGCTGTTTTTTGCGAACTAATATGCCCTGTTTCACGTGAAACATTAGATAATGCTATTATAATTGCCTTTAATTCTCCGTATAGCTACACAGGTGAAGATGTAGTTGAGTACCATGTTCATGGGGGACGTGCTATAATTGATGGTGTTCTAATGGCATTATCAGAGCAAGAAAGTCACCGCATGGCCGAGGCGGGCGAGTTTACCCGCAGAGCATTTGAAAATGGTAAGATGGATCTTACACAAGCTGAAGCTGTTGCGGATTTGATACATGCGGAAACTGAGCTTCAAAGGCAGCAAGCCCTTAGGCAGATGGGCGGCACCCTTGGCGACTTATACGAAAATTGGCGCAGTAAAATAATTAAGATACTTGCCTATGTCGAAGCCGAGATTGAATTTCCAGATGAGGACTTACCAGTCGATATTATAAAGAAAATAAGACCCCAAATTGAAGAATTATCAAAAGAAATTGACAGTCATTTAAATGATAATCGTCGCGGAGAGCTTTTGCGTGAGGGGGTTAATATTGCAATTATTGGAGCACCAAATACGGGCAAGTCAAGCCTGGTCAATGCTTTGGCGCAGCGTGATGTGGTAATAGTATCAGATATTGCTGGGACAACCCGTGATGTTATTGAGGTTCATCTTGATATAGGTGGCTATCGGGTTACTTTATCAGATACGGCAGGGCTTCGTCCCAATCAAATTGGTAATAGTGGGCAGGATTTAATAGAATCTGAGGGGATTAAGCGAGCGTTAAATGTGGCTCAAAAAGCTGATATAAGGGTGATCTTATATGATGCCACGGCACAGGAATTAGACTCCTACAGTTATGAGCTTGAAAAACAAGGAAATAACTGTATTGCTGTAATAAATAAAGCGGATAAAGAAGTTATTTTACGTCACCCTGATAATCCGATTAAGATTTCAGTTAAAGAGAATAAGGGAATTGATAAATTTCTTGATATTTTAAAAAATATGATTTCAGAAATAGTTGGGGTTACAGGTGGGCCATCTATTACGCGAGAGCGTCACCGCGCGGCACTAACCGCGTGTAGATTCTCTCTAGAGCGCTGTTTAACAGCAGAATTGCCAGAGTTAAGTGCAGAAGATTTAAGGCTTGCAGCGCGCGATATGGGCAGAATTACAGGAAAGGTTGATGTTGAGGATCTTCTTGATGTTGTATTTCAAGATTTTTGCATAGGGAAATAGTTCTTTTGGTATCTTCAACCAGACCATCAATTATATCCGCAGTTTTGCGTGGTAATTTTGTTCCAATCTCATGATAATTTAATGTATCATCATAGTCATTTTCATTTAAGATGGCGTCAATTGCGGGCTTGATAGGAATAATCGCGGCTGCTGCCACTTTTCTTTCCATGTCCTCGCTTAAGGACTCATTGTAAAGGCGATTAATTATTGCCATTGCTGTAGTTACAATTCCATCACTTGAGCCTACGACATCATATAATATATCTGCAAGCTCTTCATATTGAGGCTGTTTTACACAAGCATATGCCATTTTCCTTATATCAAGGCCATCATTAGAGTTAGAATTTTCCCAAGCGCGGATTAGGAAATCATTATCAATTTCTTCGCTTTTTCTAACTATGCTAGTTATGTTATCAGTCATTACCAAGCCTTGCTATATTATTATCTGGTATTTGATCTATACCGTTATTGTAAAGATAATCACCATTTTCATAAATATCAATAGAACGCAATTTCTTTAAATATGGCTCGCAAAGTCTCTCAAGCCGTTCTCTGGTTGGATATTTATCAACCTTAATTCCTGATTTTTCAGCAATTCTATCTACACCCTGTATGTATTTTTCATAAGCATCCTCAGGGTTATTACCAAGTGCAAGACGCATAGTATAAGATACTAATGGCAGAGAGTAATGCATTCCTGGAAAGTAGTTATCAGGGTTTTCGGGGTTGCTTCCACCATTAAAGGCGATTGCTCTTGCTGGTCTAGTAGCAATTATTGAGCCTTGTGCTCCAAACTCTTCAAGGAATTTTTCTTTTAGCTCATCTATTTCTTGATTATCACGAAATTCTGCATATTGCTCTAAAACTTTATCTGCGTTTATATCTTCCTCCGCAGAGCAATTTAATGCCTCCCACATGGCGCTTAAGAGCAGTTTATTGTCATTCTCGCCGTTATTGTTATCGTTAACTCTCATGGCTTTTTCTCATTATTATTGCTTAATTTTTAAACATTGCATCTATTTAATTCTTTTCTGGAAAAGCATGCAAGAAAAATGTATAAGGCAGGATAATTAAAAAGGTTTTATAGTGAGAGCGAATAAGGATTTTGATGTAATTATTGTTGGTGGAGGTCATGCAGGTTGTGAGGCCGCCGCATCGTCTGCGCGCTTGGGTGCTAAGACTGCTTTGCTTACTCATCGGTTAGATACTATTGGTGCAATGTCTTGCAATCCTGCAATTGGCGGGCTTGGTAAGGGGCATTTAGTGCGAGAGATTGACGCGCTTGATGGGGTTATGGCTCGGGTTATTGATAAATCAGGAATTCAATATCGTATGCTTAACGCATCGAAAGGTCCTGCGGTTAGAGGGCCAAGGGCGCAGGCAGATCGTAAATTGTATCGCAATGCCATGCAGGAAACGCTGGTGAATTATCCAAATCTTATCTTGTTAGAGGGGGGGGCTGATGATCTTATTCTCGATGAAGCGGGTGCAATTTGCGGTATTAAAACAATGGCTGGTGAAGAGTATAGCTGTGATAGTGTAGTTCTTACCACAGGCACATTTTTACGTGGCATGATCCACCGCGGAGAAGAAACTAAGCCAGCGGGCAGAGTGGGTGAAGCGCCATCTATTGGCTTGGCGGAAACTTTGGAGCGTTTGAGTTTTCCCTTAGGGCGGCTTAAAACCGGAACGCCTGCACGCCTTGACGGCAAAACAATAGATTGGGATATTCTTGATGAACAGTTAGGCGATGAAAAGCCAATTCCATTTTCTTACATGAATAATTATATAAATGTGCCGCAAATTCCTTGCCATATTACCTATACTAATGAGGAAACTCATAAGATAATAGCAGATAATATTAAAACTTCTCCCATATTTTCAGGGCAGATTAAATCAACAGGTCCGCGCTATTGCCCTTCTATTGAAGATAAGATTAACCGTTTTGCCGATAAACCACGTCATCAGATTTTTCTAGAGCCTGAAGGTTTAGATGATGATACAGTTTACCCTAATGGAATATCGACATCTTTGCCGGTTGATGTGCAAGATGCCTTTATCCATTCAATTAAGGGGCTTGAGAATGTTCGTATAATTGAATGGGGTTATGCGATTGAATATGATTATGTTGATCCTAGGGATTTGAAAAAAACACTGGAAAGCAAGAGGATAGCAGGGCTGTTTTTGGCAGGGCAGATTAATGGCACAACAGGCTATGAGGAGGCCGCCGCTCAAGGGCTTATGGCCGGGATTAATGCGGCAAAACAGGCGCTTAGGAGTGATGTTTCACGTGAAACCGCGGATATTTTTGTGCTTGATCGCGCTGATGCTTATATAGGGGTTTTGATAGATGATCTTATTACTAAAGGTGCTCCAGAACCCTATCGCATGTTTACTAGTCGCGCTGAATATCGTTTGTGTTTGCGCGCTGATAATGCCGATCAACGCCTTACTGATAAGGGTATTGAAATTGGTTGTGTTAGTGCAAGACGCAAAGATATCTGGTATAAGAAATCTGCATCTTTGGCAAAGGCTCGTGATCTTGTTCATGATTTAAAAGCTACGCCAAATGATCTTGTTAAAAGGGGCGTGAAAGTTAATCAAGATGGAGTGCGCCGAAGCGCATCAGATTTGCTATCTTATCCTAATATATCATGGGAGGATTTAGAAAAATTATGGTCGCAGTTAAAAGATATTCCTGCTGATATTCGTGAGCAGTTGGAAATAGATTCGCTTTATGCGGGGTATATGGATCGCCATAATGCGGATATTGCGGCCTATCGCAAGGATGAGAATTTAAAGTTGCCCAAGGCTTTGGATTATTCAAAAATAGGTAGCTTATCTAATGAAATTCGCCAAAAGTTAGAGCAGGTAAAACCACAAACTTTAGGCGAAGCTGCGCGTATTCCAGGTGTTACTCCTGCAGCGGTAATAGCTTTACTTCGCTATGTTAAAAAGCCATCAAAAAATAAAGATGTGGCATGATATGAAAATATATTCTAAGGGCGATTTTTTAGAGCTATTCAATGTATCAGATAATATTTTCAATAATATAGAAATCTATCATGATTTGTTGGTAAAATGGAACAAGGCGATAAATCTGGTGAGTTCGAAAACTGTTGCTAAGGCTTGGCATCGCCATTTTATAGATTCTGCACAAGTTACGTGGTTTATCCCCGAAAATACTAAAATTTATACAGATTTGGGTTGTGGTGGCGGCTTTCCAGGGCTAGTTGTGGCGATTATGCGCGCTGATATAGATGTTCATCTAGTTGAATCTGATGAGCGCAAATGCCAATTCATGCGAACAGTAGCAAGGGAATGTGCACTAAAAAATGTTACAATTCATACTATTCGCGTAGAAAATATTAGTAAAGAAATAATGCCTGATTTTATTACTGCACGCGCACTAGCATCATTAGAACAGCTATTTGCCTATTGTCTGCCATGGGCGCAGAGCAATTCTAAATTAGAATTTTGCTTTATGAAAGGGCTGCGCGCTGATGAAGAAATAGAGCAAGCTTATAGCTTCTATAATTTTGATATTGCAAAAAATGCCAGTATTACCGATCCTAAGGCACAGCTTTTGACGGTGAAAAACTTATGTATGAAATAAAGCAAAAAATATTTGAAATAAGCGGATTTAAAATCTCCTACACAGATACGGGCGCAAAATATGGGCGCGTGTTATTTTGCGTACATGGTTTATTATCTAACTCTCGTGATTATGATTTTCTGGCATTAGAGCTGGCAGAAAAAGGGTATCGTGTTGTTTCCATTGATTTACCAGGGCGCGGTAAAAGCGATCATTTCAAGGATCCTAGCCTTTATGCCCCGCAGAGCTATATTCATTTTTGCCATGCTTTAATAAATCATGTGACTAAGGGGAGGCATTTTGATTATTTCGGAGTATCGCTAGGCGCTATGTTAGGAATGGCATTAAGTAATTTAAGCGATATTAAAATGGAGAGGTTAATTCTTGTTGATGCTGGCGCAGAAATTTCAGGTGATGCTTTGAATATAGTTGCACAAATTGCTAAATCTCCGCCGGTTTGTCATAGTTATGATGCCGCTAGGCAGGCTTTGCACAGGCGTTGCTTGTCTTGGGGGATAAATGAGGAATATATTTGGCAGCATCTTGAAAAACATAATATATTGAAAAATAAGCAAGGAATGTATGTTTTTCATTATGATCCGGCAATAGGCAGGGCGCTTCCTAGGATAAATGAAACTGTTAAAATGTGGGATTTATGGCAGCAAATTAAACAGCCAACACTGCTTATTCGTGGTGGGTTATCTATGTTGCTTACGGTAGAAACCGCAATGAAAATGCGAGAAACCTATAAGGGCAAAGATTTTGATCTGATAACTTTTAACTCTTGTGGGCATGTGCCAAATATGATGCAAAAAGATCATATCAAAGTTCTTAGTTCTTGGCTTGGCGTTGCAAATAAAAAATGATTTTTTCTAAATTTTGTTGCTTTTTTTATAAAAAATTGCATATCATGTGTTCACAAACGCAATTTCTATGTCTTTTTTTTATTCAAAGACAAATTAAGTCAGCAGGTCTATGATGCAAGGATCTTCACCACAGATGCCAAGAATATTTGCTGTTGCCAATCAAAAGGGTGGCGTTGGCAAAACGACGACTACTGTTAATATCGCTACGGCATTTAGTGCAATGGGTCATAGGGTGTTATTGATTGATATGGATCCGCAAGGTAATGCGGGAACAGGTCTTGGTGTTAGGCGCTCGATGGTTAAAAAATCAGTTTACGATATTTTGTTTGAGCAATCATCCATACGCGATGCAATTATAAAAACCAAGGTTCCGCGGCTTGCAATTATGCCATCTTCTGTGCATTTATCGGGCGCGGATATAGAGCTTTCAAATGCAAAGAAGCGTGAATCAAGATTAAAGAAGGCCTTGGCAGATATTGCCAAGGATTATGATTATATAATAATTGATTGCCCGCCTTCATTGAATTTTTTGACAATAAATGCTTTGGTTGCGGCAAATTCTATTATTGTGCCGTTGCAATGTGAATTTTATGCTTTAGAAGGGGTAAGCCAGCTTACCAAGACAGTAAAATTAGTGCAAAAACACTATAATCCGAAGCTTAAAATCCATGGCATTGTATTGACTATGTACGATAAACGTAACCGCATAACACGCCTTGTTGAAAAAGATGTGCGCGGATATTTCAAGGATAAGGTTTACACCACCACTATTCCGCGAAATGTTAAATTATCCGAAGCTCCGTCTTATGGATTGCCTGCATTAGTTTATGACATGAAATGTGCAGGAGCGCAGAGCTATATCAAACTTGCGCGCGAGATTTTGAATAGGGAAAAGCAGGAAAATTGCTCTATAACCCAACCTAATAACCAAAACGAGGTAGCTTAAATGATGGATGATCTAGATGTAATACTTGGTGAGATTAAAGAAGAGCTTGGCGATGATCATAGGGAAGAAAATAATGATGAAGGAATGCAAGGTCTAGGGCGTGGTCTTAATGCTTTATTTGAAGATGAACAAAGCAATGATGTTATAGAAGATGAGATTGAGCAACGCATTCAAAGTGATCTAGGTCAAGGTGAAAAGACTGCTGGTCTAGAGGCGCTAAATAATCTTAATATTGGTGATATTGATGATGATTCTCGTCCTAGGCTAATTGTTGGAATTGAACAACTTGCCCCAAGCCCTTATCAACCACGCAGAGTTTTCAGTGATGAAAGTTTAGAGGAATTGGCAAGCTCTATTAAGCAATATGGCGTGTTACAACCTTTATTAGTGCGTGAAAATCCAGAGGAATTGGGTCGTTATGAGATTATAGCAGGAGAGCGACGTTGGCGCGCCGCACAAAGAGCGCAGCTTCATGAATTGCCTGTAATTATCCTTGATATTAGTGAGCTTGATGCGGTTAAAATTGCCCTAATTGAAAATCTACAGCGTGAAGATTTAGACCCAATTGAAGAGGCTATGGGATATAAGAAGTTACTTGATGAGTATAATCAAACTCAAGATGATCTTGCCAAGGCCGTGGGAAAAAGTCGCCCTCATATTACTAATATGATAAGGCTTTTAAATTTACCCGATCAGGTTCAGGCATATCTTAGCGCAGGTGATTTGACAATGGGTCATGCAAGGGCTTTGATTACTGCTTGTGACCCTGAAGCGTTGGCAAAGCAGGTAATTGCTAAAGGGCTTAGCGTTCGTCAAACCGAAAAATTTGCCGCAGGATCAGGGGGTACTAAAAAGACATCCTCTCAAAAATCGTCGGGATCTTCTAACGCTCCGGTTAAAGATGCAGATACTATCGCCCTTGAAAATGATATAAGCAATGCCCTAGGCATGGCGGTAAGCATAGATAGCGCAGATGGAAAAACCGGTAAAATTTCTGTTGAGTTTAAGTCACTAGATCAGCTTGATGAAATTCTTCACCGCCTTGCACATTTCCCAGGCAGCAGGTTAAATGGTTGAAGATGTTTTTTGTTTATGATATGTGAAAGATTGTTATGAGCATAAAAGACGATAAAACAACATATTTAGTAGGTGATTTTTCGGGCGCGCATGTCTTTGCAGGTGGCGTCATATCAAGAAAAATTGATGAAGATGACTTGGCAAAGCCCTTTCATGATGTTACTTGCCGAGGTCATACATATCGTTTTATCAATTCATCAAGGATAAGCGAAGAATCTCTAGAAACCCTTAAAAATAAGCCTAATGCTTTTATATTTGGTGGCGATATGCGTGACGTTTTGCTCAATGTTAATAAAAAAACAATTAGCGCTATGCATATTCCTGAGCTTGATATTTAAATTTTTTATCATGAATTATGTCATTACCTTTGAAAACCATTTTGATTTACTTCTAATTTTGCGCTTTGGACGGCTTTATATATGCTGTCTATAAATGTTCCATCTTTATCTAATTTTATTTTATTTATTCCCTCATGCCGTAAATCCCGTAAGTCTCTTAACAAGTGGTATATGTCGGTTATAGTTTCGTTATTTTTCTCTATCCCTGTAAGGTGGTGTCCAGGCATTGCGTGCGCTAATTGCATTGCTTTTGCACCATGAGCATATGCTATTGCCGCATTTTTAGGAACAATAGAGGGTTTTTCATTCATATTGCTATGTTTTGTTTTTGTCCAAGGTTTAAAAGAAGAAATATCTTTAGATGCATTATTATTAAGCTTTGATGAAAGGCGATTTTCTAAGAAATCTTCTAAAAAATAAATCAATGAATTTATAGAAAAAATATTATTTTCTTCAGATGTTATATCCGAATAATGG
>JALTAZ010000124.1 GCA_027075555.1 Micavibrio sp. | reverse complement strand
AGATGATAATCACAGCGATAAATACAATGTGTTTGCTTCTTATACTTCATTGCATAGGAATAACACGAAGACACTGGAAGCGCTACATCCCACGGGCTTACGCCCGGGGAGTTATTTCACGTTAAACATTTATCCACCAAGGTTTTCGTACAAGCAGGCCATGCCTTGCAAACAGCAGTTCCTACAGCGGCAGGTATCCTGACCCTGGGATCAGCCGTTAAGCTTTTCAACCCTTCGGGGTCGATAAACATCACAGGATTAGCGAGCGCATAGCCGTAGGTGTTTAAACCACCAGCAAGCCCTATAGGATCACTGGTAATATAACGCCCTGTGGTTGGGTCGTAATAGCGGTTCCAGTTGTAATGTAAGCCGCTGTACTGCCCCGCGAAGCGTAGATTAACCGTAGCGCTACCTATCGCAGTGCCAACACCAACAGACCTAGGAATTCTAGGAGTATAAGTAGGAGAAACAGAGGTTAACCCCTTAGGGTCTGAGTACATAAGTGCACATTACTATGATAAGCAATAACATTATAATTAAATTTACAGATCATATAAATTCTATATAAGTTAAGGGAAAGGTTATAAACCAAAGAAAGAAGCTGTTTTAAAATGCGTGAGATTGCAATAGACACCGAAACAACAGGCATGGATCCATTTAATGGTGATCGTATAGTTGAGATTGGCGCGGTGGAAATGATTAACCACCTGCCAACGGGCAAAACGTGCCAGCTTTATATCAATCCAGAGCGCGAAGTACCGCAAGAAGCCATCGCCGTTCATGGCATCACCAATGAATTTTTGAAAGATAAGCCCGTTTTTTCACAATGCTATAGCGATTTTTTGGATTTTATAGGCGAAGATTCAAAACTAATAATTCATAATGCGGAATTTGATATGAAATTCCTAAATTGGGAGTTAGAGCAAGTTGGTCACGCTCCACTACAATGGAATCGAGTTATTGATACTTTGACCATGGCGCGTAAGAAATTCCCTGGTGCTCCTGCAAATCTTGATGCGCTTTGCCGCAGATTTAATATTGATAACTCTGATAGGAGCTACCACGGGGCGTTGCTGGACTCTGAATTACTAGCAGAAGTATATCTAGAATTGCTTGGCGGTTTACAGCGCGGTCTTGGCCTTAGTGATAATGCATATAAAGGCGAATTATTAGCAAAAGGAAAAATAGAGCGCAAATTCCGTGAACCCCGCCCCCATGCACCTAGCGCCGAAGAGCTCGCCGCACATAAAAAATTCTTAGGCGAACTTACCAATCCGCTTTGGGAAAAGATTAAAGGCATTTAAAATCCTTCCATCTTTGTAAAAATGTTGATATATATTGCCATAATGGGTCGCGGCCTACCCCATTTAAAAGAAAACAAGGACAAAATAGATATGAAAACACTAATTATCTGCTCTGGCGGGTTAGATTCTGTAACTCTTGCATATAAAATTGCCAAAGAAGGTAGGCTCTCGGGCTTAATTTCTTTTGATTATGGGCAGCGCCATAAAAAAGAGCTTCTATTTGCTAAAAAATGTGCGCAGGCGCTCAATACCTCTTTTGATGTAATTGACATATCAGGCGTTGGCGCGGCGTTAAGTGGTTCTGCCCTAACTGATAATATTATAGATGTACCCGACGGTCATTATGCAAAAGACAGCATGAAAGTAACTATTGTTCCCAACCGCAATGCTATAATGCTTACAATTGCTTATGGTATTGCTTCGGCACGAAGATGCAGCAAAGTAGCCACAGCCGTTCATGGCGGAGATCATTTTATATATCCCGATTGCCGCCCTAAATTTATAAATTCTTTCCAAAATATGCAAAATTACGCGCTTGAAGGACTATCACAAATAGAGCTTTACACCCCGTTTTTAAAAAAAACCAAGGCAGAGATTGCCGCCGAGGGCGCGCGCTTAAGCGTTCCTTTTAGTGATACTTGGTCATGCTATAAGGGGGGAGATATACATTGCGGGCGCTGCGGCACATGTGTAGAGCGTATAGAAGCATTTAATATTGCAGGCATTAATGATCCTACAAAATATGCCGATCCTGATTTTTGGAAACAGGCTACAGAAAAAGGGGTGGCTTAAAATGTATATAATTTATAAGGAATATCATTTTTCTGCCTCTCATATATTACCGCAACTACCCAAAGATCACCCCTGCTCACGCATGCATGGTCATAATTACGTGGTTGAGGTAGAGCTGCAATCTGAAAAGCTGAACCAATATGGTTTTGTACGTGATTATCGCGAGCTTGACAAATTAAAAACCTATATTGATGCTACGCTAGACCACAGGCATCTTAATGATGTTCTTGGCGATGATAATGTAACGGCAGAAAATCTAGCAAAGTTTCTTTATGATTGGTGTAAAAACCGCTGGAATGAGGTTAGCGCCGTACGTGTACGTGAAACCCCGAAAAGCTGCGCGGAATATAGACCCTAGAATCATGGCACGTAATAAAATAAGAATATCAGAGATATTTGGACCCACTATTCAAGGCGAAGGTGCGTTAATCGGGCAACCAACTATATTCGTACGTACAGGTGGGTGTGATTATCGATGCTCTTGGTGTGATACCTTGCACGCGGTGGATAGCAAATTTCATGATAGATGGAAACCCATGAGCGCAAGAGAAATATTTGAGAAAATAGAAAAACTCTCTAATGGCAATCCGATCATGATTTCCCTATCTGGTGGCAATCCTGCAATTCAACCATTACAGCCATTAATAGATTTAGGGCATGATAAAGGATATAAATTTGCGCTAGAAACTCAAGGCTCTGTCGTTAGAGATTGGTTTGCCGATTTAGATATTTTAACATTAAGCCCCAAGCCACCAAGCAGTGATATGGATACTGATTATGATCTGTTGGATAAATCTATAAAAGCCGCTGGGGATAATGTTGATATATTGCTGAAAATTGCTATCCAAAACGAGGCGGATTATTTATATGCGCGTGATATAGCAAAAAGATACAAGTATATTCCAATATATTTGCAACCGGTTAATCATAGCCCACCTTCTGTTGATAATAATGATGATAAAATTGATATTGATGGTATTATGGGACGCATGCGCTGGCTAATTGATATGGCAAAACAAGATGATTGGAACAATGTCCGTATATTACCTCAGCTACATATATTGCTTTGGGGTAATAAAAAGGGAGTTTAAAAATGAGCAATAAACAAGCAGATGAAACCATATATAAAAACCTAACCCAGCTAGGATCACATACGCCTTTGCCAAACTCTCCTGATGAGGCAAAACTAGAGCGCGTGGAAAATCCTAAATCTGATATGCCCTATCTTGTACGTTTTACTGCCCCGGAATTTACTTCGATTTGCCCGCTTACTGGTGCACCTGATTTTGCTCATCTGGTAATTGATTATGTGCCTGACAAATATATTGTTGAGAGCAAATCTCTTAAATTATTCCTTGGTTCTTTTAGAAATCATGGGGCATTTCACGAAGAGTGTACGCTTGAAATAGCCCTTCGCATAATAAAATGTATTACGCCAACTTGGCTTAGAATTGGCGGTTATTGGTATCCGCGTGGTGGCATTCCAATTGATGTATTTTATCAAAGTGGTGAACCACCAAAGGGCGTATGGATTCCAGACCAAGGCGTTAATCCATATAAGGGGCGGGGCTAGGTTATTCCCTGTTATATTTTTTACAAAAATAATGCTAAACAATGTATAAATTTACATCACAATAACATTTCACCTTATCATGACTACAATAATATTTATCATATATAGAGATATAATAGAGATTTAAAATTCTTTAGTTATAGCATTAAAAAGTAACAAAATTTGATCAGAGTCAATGCATAATTAACTATATAAGAAGTAAGTTTCGCTAATGATTTCATATAAGCAAGCAAAAGAAATATTATTAAAGGCCGGCGAGGAGCATTTATTAAAAACTGAAGAGCTTTCTCTTGAAAGATGCGTAGGCAGAGTTTGCGTTAATGATATTTTTGCGCCTATGGATATTCAACCCTTTGATAATTCTGCAATGGACGGATTTGCCTTGCGCCTTGAAGATTTAGATGAAAATGGTGGCACTTTGATTAAATCAGGGCTGATTGCTGCGGGAGATAAAGTCCTAGATAATAAAATCCTATCAGGGCATTGTATAGAAATTATGACAGGAGCGCCAATACCAGAAAATACCGATGCCGTAGTTCCCATTGAGCTTACACAAATTGATGGTGATAGAATAATATTTAAAAAACGTCCAAATGATGGTGCAAATATTCGCCGCGCTGGTGAGGATTTTAAAAAAGGAACAAAGGTTTTAAAAGCCTCTCAAATTATTAACCCACAACATATAATGCCTATTGCAGCTTTAGGTATAGATAAGATTAAAGTTTATAAAAAACCACGTGCCGCTTTCCTTGCAACGGGAAATGAGCTGGTAGATGATCTATCTAAAGAATTAAAATCTGGGCAAATATATAACTCTAACCACCCATACGGATTGGCCACATTAAAAACAATGGGGGTGGATTATGTACATACTCCAAACTCTGTTCCAGATAATCCTGATGATTTTGAGAAACTTATTAAATCCTATATTGATGATGATATAGATATAATAATCTCTAGCGGGGCAGTATCGGCGGGTAAATTTGATTTTATAAGAGAGGTTCTAGAAAAAACAGGCGCACGGATACTGTTTCATAAAGTAAAAATCAAACCGGGTAAGCCCAATTTATTTGCCCGTCTTCCTAATGGAGCGCTTTATTTCGGACTTCCAGGAAATCCTGTTGCAACCGCGGCAGGATTGCGCTTTTTTGTTTATCCTGCATTACGTGCAATGATGGGTATAAGCGAAGAAAAGCCAGTACAAGCAACTCTTATGACTTCGTTTAAAAAACGTAAAGGAGTCAAAATGTTTTTAAAAGCCAAAGCAGAAAATTGGGAAGATGGGATATTAACAGTCGATATACTTGATGCCCAAGCATCATTTATGGTTAGTCCTTTCCTTAACATGAATTGCTGGGCTGTTGCCCCCGAAGATATAGAAGAAATCAAGCCAGGTGATATTGTAGATCTATATCCATTATATCCTCATTGCGGTTTATTGTAATATATTAATATATAAAATATGTTAATATATTACAATAAAGTCCCTTTTATTATATAAGAACCACCTTTTTTATGTATAAATTACAATAGATTGACCTGAATCAAGTTAAATATGATTAAATCATGACAGAAAATCTGCAAATGTTGGAAAATGTAATTTTTCTTACATTGTTCTACAAAGATGAGGACAGTCAATTATGATTAAGCATATAAAAAAATCAGATCAGAATAGAGCCTTAGGGCTTAGTACATTTGCCTTTACAGCATGTTTTGCGGTATGGACAATTTTCTCCATTATTGGAATTAAGATTAAGACTGATCTTGGGCTGACCGATACGCAATTTGGTTTATTAGTTGCAACTCCTGTGTTAACTGGATCACTCAGTAGACTGCTGCTTGGTATTTGGACGGATCAATATGGAGGTCGTCTTGTATTTACACTGACTATGCTTTGTTCCGCGGTTGCCACTTGGCTTTTATCAACAGTTACTACATATGAAATGTTTTTGGTCGCCGCGCTTGGCGTGGGTCTGGCTGGCGGTGGGTTTGCCGTTGGTATTTCATATGTTTCACAATGGTATGAAAAAGAAAAACAAGGAACCGCCCTTGGTATATTTGGGGTAGGTAATGTCGGCGCAGCAATAACAAATTTTGGTGCTCCTTATCTTTTGGTTGCTCTTGGCTGGGAAGGAACAGCGCGGGCTTATGCAATTATGCTTGGTGTGATTGCTATTTTATTCTACTTATTAAGTAAAGATGATCCCAAATTAGCAGAGCGCAAGAAAAAAAAGGAAAAGCCTCGCCCAATTCTTGAGCAATTAGAGCCTTTGAAAAATATTCAAGTTTGGCGTTTTTCTCTTTATTATTTCTTTGTGTTTGGTGCATTCGTTGCTCTGGCTCTATGGTTGCCTCGTTATTATGTAGGTGTTTATGACTTAGATATTAAAACAGCCGGTTTATTAGCCGCGGCATATGCTTTGCCTGGTTCAATATTTAGAGCATTAGGTGGCTGGATGTCTGATCGCTATGGCGCGCGTGCCGTAATGTATTGGACCTTTATTGCATCTATTTTAATTACATTTTTCTTATCCTATCCTGCTACACGCTATATAGTTGATGGGATAAACGGGCCAATTGAGTTTAGAATAGCTATTAGCCTTCCTGTTTTTGTATCACTAACCATTATTCTAGGTTTCTTTATGTCGCTGGGTAAGGCCGCTGTATATAAGCATATACCAGTTTATTATCCAGATCATGTTGGCGCAGTTGGCGGTGTTGTAGGTCTTGTTGGCGGTCTTGGTGGCTTTTTCTTACCTATTGTTTTTGGTTTTATGAATGATATGATTGGCGTATGGACAAGCTGCTTTATGTTGCTATTTGCCCTTACCGTTGTTGCCTTACTTTGGATGCATGCTTCTATTCTTTATGCAGAAGGTAGGGTTAAGAAGCCTAAATTCTTGCCCGAGCTTAAAGTACAAAAATCTAAATACAAAAAAAAGATTGATGCGGATATAACTGATACATATGGAGATAGTGCCAAGGAATTCAAGCATCATGGCTTAGAAGACTGGGATCCTGAGAATAAGGAGCAGTGGGATAATTATGGCAAGAAAATAGCCTACCGCAATTTGTGGATTTCTATTCCTTGCTTGCTAGTTGGATTTGCGGTATGGCTCTATTGGGGAATTATTACTGTTCAAATGTTAAACCTTGGTTTTCCATTTGAAAAAAGCGATTTATTTTCTCTGATGGCTATTGCAGGTCTATCGGGTGCAACGCTTCGTATTCCTTCAACTTTCTTTATAAGATTGGCAGGTGGGCGTAATACTATATTCTTAACTACGTCTTTGCTTATATTACCTGCTCTTGGAACTGGTATAGCGTTACAAAACCCAGATACACCGCTTTGGGTATTTCAACTTCTTGCTCTACTATCTGGTATTGGTGGCGGTAACTTTGCATCTTCTATGTCTAATATCAGTTTCTTTTTTCCAAAAAAAGTTCAAGGCATGTCACTTGGTCTTAATGCAGGACTTGGGAATTTTGGTGTTACAACGATGCAGATACTAATTCCATTAGTTATGACTTTTGGGCTATTTGGCGGTAATGCCATGATTTTACAAAGTACCAGCGGTACATTAATTGGCAAAATACCAGCAGGAACAGAAACATATATCCAAAATGCCGGATTTATCTGGCTAGTGTTCCTTATCCCCTTATCAATTGCCGCATGGCTTGGTATGGATAATATCAAGGCAAAGCATGTATCCCCTGATATTGGCGCTCCACCAGTGGCTTTTATGAAAATTTTGATTATGCTTGCTATTGCTCTTGGGGTTGCGGCTACTGGTCTTTGGTTAATGCTTCCAGCTAGTGCAAATGGATCTGGTTTTGGAATTAGTAAATATATTATATTGCCAGGAGTTATTGCCGCAACAGTTATATTGTTGAAAATGCTTCCTGGTGAGATTGGGGCAAGCCTTAAACGCCAATATAAGATATTCAATAACCCGCATACATGGGTGATGACAATCATATATACTATGACATTTGGTTCGTTCATCGGTTTTGCTGCTAGCTTCCCGCTTGCTATTAAAGTTATATTTGGCTTTCAGCATATAATGGTCGATGGCGTTATGACTCATAATACGCCAAATCCAAATGCCCCTAGCGCACTAATGTATGCATGGACAGGAGCGTTTATTGGCGCACTGATCCGCCCTATTGGTGGTAGAATTTCCGATAAATTGGGGGGCGCTTTTGTAACTCAGATATGCTCTATAGTGATGGTGGCAAGTGCACTGGGCGTTGCATATTACATGAAAGAAGCCTACGCCTCAGAAACTCCAGAGCAATTTTTTGTTCCATTCCTTATTTTGTTCCTTATACTTTTTGCTGCAACAGGAATTGGTAACGGCTCGACTTTCCGCACTATTGCAATAGTATTTAATAAAGAGCAAACAGGTCCTGTTCTTGGCTGGACATCTGCTGTGGCTGCTTATGGAGCATTTATTATTCCAAAAGTACTGGGTGAGCAAATAAAGCTAACAACCCCTGAAGTTGCGCTTTATGGTTTTGCTGCATTTTATGCCTTTTGTGTAGTGCTTAATTGGTGGGTATATTTACGCCCAGGGGCAAAATATAAAAATCCATAAAAATAGTAACTATTTCTGGAGGGGCTTGACCGAAATCAAGCCCCTCTTAATTCAAAACTAATAAAGTGCAAGTGATATGAGCATTTTATAAAAAATTCGGAAGATATAAAAAAATGAGCTATTTTATCGATCGTATATCCTATTTTTCACAAAATCGCGAAGAATTCTCTGATGGTCATGGTATTACTACAGAAGAAAATCGTGGCTGGGAAGAGGCCTATAGAGGACGCTGGGCGCATGATAAAATTGTAAGATCTACTCATGGTGTAAACTGCACAGGATCTTGTTCATGGAAAATATATGTTAAAAATGGACTTATAACCTGGGAAACTCAACAAACCGACTATCCGCGTACCCGTCCTGATCTTCCAAATCATGAGCCACGTGGCTGTGCTAGGGGGGCTAGCTATAGCTGGTATATTTATTCTGCTAATCGTTTGAAATATCCCCTTATTCGTAAATCTTTGCTGAAGATGTGGCGCACTATGAAGTCAAAACATAGTGATCCCGTTGATGCTTGGGCAGCAATACAAGCTGATCCGGTTTTGCGCACAAAATATCAACAATTACGTGGCAAGGGTGGTTTTGTTCGTGGCGATTGGAATGAAGTAAATGAAATTGTGGCCGCCTCTAATATTTATACAATTAAAGAGCATGGTCCTGATCGTATATTTGGGTTTTCTCCAATTCCTGCCATGTCAATGGTTTCTTATGCGGCAGGCTCACGTTATCTTTCATTGCTTGGTGGTGTCTGTATGAGCTTTTATGACTGGTATTGTGACCTTCCACCAGCTAGCCCACAAACATGGGGAGAGCAAACAGATGTACCAGAGTCTGCAGATTGGTATAATTCTGGTTTTATAATCATGTGGGGATCGAACGTACCGCAGACACGTACACCTGATGCTCATTTTATGACCGAGGCGCGCTATCGCGGAACACAAGTTGTTACTATAACTCCTGACTATTCAGAAGCATCAAAATTTGGTGATATTTGGCTTAACCCTAGGCAAGGAACTGATGCCGCAGTTGGTATGGCTATGGGGCATGTAATCCTTAAAGAATTCCACCTTGAAAATAAATCTGAATATTTTGATGATTATACTCGCAAATATTCTGACTTCCCGTTTCTTGTTAAACTAGAAGAGCGCGATGGGAAATATGTTCCAGGCCGAATGGTCAGAGCCTCTGACCTTGATAAATCCATGGGCGAAAAGAATAATCCAGAATGGAAAACTGTTTGCTTTAATGAAGAAAATGGCGAGGTTACAGTTCCTACGGGATCTATTGGTTTTAGATGGGGGGAAGAAGGCAAATGGAATATTGTTCCAACAGATTCCAAAACTGAAAAAGAATTCTTGCCACAAAAGACCTTGCTTGGCTCTGAAGATGATATTTTAGATGTTGGCTTTCCTTATTTTGCCAACTCTAAGCATGATCTAGGATATTTTGAATCTAATGATCAAGGGGCTAATATCCTCTACCGTAAATTACCAGTTAAATACTTGAAAATTAACGGTAAGAAAACCCCTGTAGTTACAGTATTTGATCTGACTTGTGCCAATTATGGAATAGAACGTAAAGGATTAGGTGGAGACAACGTAGCTTTTGATTATGACCAAAATATTGCTTATACCCCTAAATGGCAAGAAAGCATTACAGGGGTTCCTGCTGATAAGGTTGTTAAAGTTGCGCGTGAATTTGCGCGTAATGCCGATGCCACTAAGGGCAAGTCTATGATTATTATCGGCGCAGCAATGAATCACTGGTATCACATGGATATGAATTACCGTGCATGTATCAATATGTTGGTATTTTGCGGCTGCATTGGGAAATCAGGCGGGGGTTGGTCACATTATGTTGGACAAGAAAAGCTCCGCCCACAAACAGGCTGGTTGCCTCTTGCTTTTGCGCTTGATTGGGCGCGTCCCCCACGCCAACAAAACTCTACATCAGCTTTTTACGCTCATACAGATCAATGGCGTTATGAAACGCTTAATATTGATGAGATTTTATGCCCAACAGCAGACAAAGAAAAATGGAAAGGATCGCTTATTGATTGTAATGTTAGAGCCGAGCGTATGGGCTGGCTTCCATCTGCCCCGCAGTTGCAGGAAAACCCACTTAAACTTGTAAAGGCAGCGAAAAAAGCTAAGAAAGACCCTATAGATTATGTAGTTGATCGCCTATATAAAGGCAAACTTAGAATGTCATGCGAAGACCCTGATAATCCTGATAACTGGCCACGCAATTTATTCGTATGGCGTTCAAACTTGCTTGGATCATCTAGTAAGGGGCATGAATATTTCCTAAAACATCTTTTAGGAACACAACATGGCGTTCAAGGCAGGGATTTAGGCAAAGAAGGCAATAACAGATCATCTGATATTGTCTGGCATGATAAAGCCCCTGAGGGCAAGCTTGACCTGCTGGTAACTCTTGATTTTCGTATGTCCACCACTTGCATGTATTCTGATATTGTGTTGCCAACAGCAAGCTGGTATGAGAAAAATGATCTTAATACCTCTGACATGCACCCTTTTATTCATCCGCTATCCAAGGCAATTGATCCCGTTTGGCAATCACGCTCTGATTGGGAGATCTACAAAGGATTTGCCAGAAAATTCTCTGAATTATGCGTTGGCCATCTAGGCGTAGAAGAAGAAATTGTTCTTACACCAATCCAGCATGATACGCCTGGCGAGCTAGCGCAGATTGATGTTAAAGAGTGGCGCAAAGGTGAATGTGACCTTATCCCTGGTAAAACGGCACCTGCAATGAAAGTGGTTGAGCGGAACTACCCTGCTACTTATGAACGTTTTACCTCTCTTGGTCCGCTGATGGAAAAGTTAGGTAATGGCGGTAAAGGCATTGGCTGGAACACTGATCATGAGGTTGAGTTTATTAAAGCTCTTAATGGAAAGAATGAAGGTGGACTGGCAAAAATTGAAAGTGATATTGATGCTACGGAAGTTATTTTATCTCTTGCGCCAGAAACTAACGGAGAGGTTGCCGTTAAAGCGTGGGACGCATTGAGCAAGATAACAGGGCGCGATCATACACACCTTGCTAAACCCAAGGAAGATGAGAAAATCCGCTTCCATGATATTCAAGCACAGCCGCGAAAGATTATATCATCTCCAACATGGAGTGGCATTGAATCTGAGGAAGTTTGCTATAATGCAGGCTATACTAATGTGCATGAATTTATTCCCTGGCGTACGCTAACAGGACGTCAACAACTTTACCAAGATCACCCTTGGATGATTGATTTTGGTGAAGGTCTGGTATCATATAAACCGCCGATCAATACATCAACTGTTCAATCAATGCTTGAAAAACATGGTGGGGAATCACCAACGGTTGTTTTGAACTGGATTACCCCGCACCAAAAATGGGGAATCCACTCAACTTATTCCGATAATTTGCACATGCTTACTCTATCTCGCGGTGGGCCTATTGTCTGGATGAGTGAAACCGATGCTCAAAAAACTGGCATTAAGGATAATGACTGGGTTGAGGTATTTAATATTAATGGTGCAATTATGGCGCGCGCTGTTGTTTCACAGCGTGTTAATGAAGGCATGATGATGATGTATCATGCTCAAGAGAAAATCGTGAATATGCCAGGAAGTAAAATAACTGGAACACGCGGCGGAATTCATAATTCTGTTACGAGGGCAACGATTAAGCCAACTCATATGATTGGGGCGTACGCTCAACAATCATACGGATTTAACTATTACGGAACAGTCGGTTCTAATCGTGATGAGTTTGTGATTGTTCGCAAAGTTAAAGATCAAGATATTGACTGGATGGAAGAACCATTAAAAATGGAGGCAGCAGAATAATGAAAATACGCGCTCAAATAGGAATGGTACTAAACCTTGATAAATGTATCGGCTGTCATACATGTTCTGTAACATGCAAGAATGTTTGGACTTCGCGCGAGGGCATGGAATATGCCTGGTTCAACAATGTTGAAACCAAACCTGGCATAGGATTTCCAAAAGACTGGGAAAACCAAGATAAATGGAATGGCGGCTGGCATCGTGGGGCTAATGGCAAGATCCGCCCTAAGCAAGGTGGACGCTGGCGTATTCTGGCCAAAATCTTTGGTAATCCTGATATGCCTGAAATTGACGATTATTATGAACCATTTACATTTGATTATGATCATTTACAAAAATCAAGGGAGAGCAAGGCACAGCCCACAGCCCGCCCGCGCTCTTTGATAACTGGTGAGCGCATGGATAAAATAAAATGGGGGCCAAACTGGGAAGAAATTCTTGGCACCGAATTTGAGCATCGCCGCAAAGATTACAATTTCAAGGAAATGGAAGAGGAAATATATGGCGAATTTGAAAATACATTTATGATGTATTTACCGCGCCTTTGTGAACATTGCCTTAATCCAGCTTGCGTGGCTTCTTGCCCGTCTGGTTCAATTTACAAACGTGAAGAAGATGGCGTTGTTCTTGTTGATCAAGATAAATGTCGTGGCTGGCGTATGTGTGTTTCTGGCTGCCCTTATAAAAAGATTTATTATAACTGGAAATCCGGCAAAGCAGAAAAATGTACGCTTTGCTATCCCCGTCTTGAAAATGGCGAACCTACCGTGTGTTCTGAAACTTGTGTGGGACGGATACGATATCTTGGCGTTATGCTCTATGATGCAGATCGTATTGAAGAAGCCGCAAGTACCGCCAATGAAGAAGATTTATACGAAGCACAATGCGATATATTCCTAAATCCGCATGATCCAGAAGTTATAGCCCAAGCACGCAAAGATGGTATTGCCGAAAACTGGATTATAGGGGCGCAAGAATCGCCTATATATAAAATGGCGATGGAATGGAAGGTGGCTCTACCACTTCACCCTGAATATCGTACATTGCCAATGGTCTGGTATATTCCGCCACTTTCACCAATTCAAAGTGCGGTTGAGGCAGGCAAGCTTAAAACAGATGGTATAATGCCAGATATTGATTCACTTCGTATTCCAGTTAAATATCTTGCTAATTTACTAACCGCCGGTAAAGAAGAACCCGTAGTAAGAGCCTTAAAACGTATGATGGCAATGCGTCACTTTATGCGCGCTAGCCTGATAGAAGGTAAGCCTGATATAAAAATACTAGATGAAGTTGGTCTTACCGAGGATTTGGTCAAAGATATGTATAAAATCATGGCTTTAGCAAATTACGAAGATCGCTACGTAATTCCAACAGGGCACCGCGAAGAAACTATTGATGCTTATGGCCAAAGCGGGGCATGTGGATTTAGCTTTGGTAATGGTTGCTCTAGACATTCTAATAGTGATTTAGATCTGTTTGAAAATCCTAAAAACTGGCGTGGACGTAGCGCTTCTGGAAAAGATAACCGTATAAATACTCTATTTACCCAAGGCAAAATCAGCACATCTAGGGATAGTAGTGCCACTGGCGGGGGCTGCGGTAGTGGCTCATGCAGTTGTAATTAGAGGAAGTAGTAAAATGAAAACACTAAAAATTTTAGGTTGCCTTTTAAGCTATCCCTCGCAAGAGAAAATAGCAGCATTTCCAGAGTTCAAAGAAATTTTGGCACAGGAAAAGTGGCTGCCTGTTAAATCACTAGAAGCATTAGACCGCCTAATGGACTGGGCAAAGCAACAAGATCTGCTTGACTTGCAAGAAGAGTATGTTTCCCTGTTTGATCGCACCCCTTCGCTTTGTTTACACTTATTTGAACATGTTCATGGAGATTCAAGAGATCGTGGACAAGCCCTTGTCAATTTATTAGAGCTTTATAAAGAGGCTGGTTTAACGATAAATACTAAGGAAATGCCCGACTACCTACCGATGTTCCTTGAATATCTTTCTATTATCGATATCGAGGAAGGACGTCAAAATCTTGGTGAGATTGTCAATATCCTAGGAGCGATAGCCGCCCGCCTGCAAAACAGACAGTCACTATATTTTTCAGTATTTGAGGCACTTATTGAAGCATCATCTTGCAAACCAGATAAAAATGCCGTTACCAAAGCTCTTGCCGATGCAACAGGTAAGGTCAGTACCTTTGATGAATTGGATAAGGCATGGGAAGAGCAAAATGCTTTTGAAAACTCTCTTCAAACAACAGGGCAAGATATTGGCAGTGGCTGCCCCAGGGCAGAAGAAATGCTAGCTCGTATGAATTTGCCAATTACAGATCACAAAGATAATAAGGAGACTCGCCTATGAATTTTTTCCTGTTCCAGATATTTCCATATATAGCGATTTCAGTATTTATTTTAGGTAGTATCTTGCGATTTGACCGTGATCCATACTCATGGCGTTCAAAATCTAGCCAGATATTGCGCAAGAAACAACTTATAATAGGCAGTGTTCTTTTTCACCTAGGAATATTAGTAATTATTGCCGGTCATTTAGTTGGATTGCTAACACCAATTGCTATATTTGATGCTTTGGGCATTTCTCATGGGGCAAAACAGATACTGGCAATGACCGCAGGGGGCATAGCAGGGATATTTTGCCTTATAGGTTTAGTTATTCTGCTTCACCGTCGCCTTAGTGATCCGCGTATACGCGCCAATAGCTCTTTTGCTGATATAGCAATCTTGTTTTTACTTTTAGCACAGCTTTTATTAGGGCTGTTAACTATTACGGTTTCAATGAACCATCTTGATGGTCATGAAATGGTTAAATTTATGAACTGGGCGCAGCATATTGTAACATTTCGCGGGGGCGCAGATGAATTTTTAACCGATGTAGCAATTGTATTTAAACTACATATAACGTTGGGATTATTTATCTTGTTTATTTGGCCATTTAGTAGATTAGTGCATGTATTTAGCGCACCAATCGGTTTTGTAATGCGCCCATACCAAATTGTGCGTAAACGAGAATCATAAATTATGAATATAATTAAAGCCCCAGGAATTAGTGTTAATGGCATTAAAATTACCCCTGAACAAATTAACTTTGAGGTTCAATACCATCCTTCGAGAAGTTTGTTTAGTGCAAAATATGAAGCCATGCAGGCTCTTGTAGTGCGTGAGCTTCTAATTCAACGCGCTGTAGATCTTAATTTATGTAACTATGATAAAGCTTTAGAAAATCCTGATGAAATTATTGATAAATTGCTGGATATGGAAATTGATGTTCCGATAGCCGATGAAAAAGCCTGTAAGCATTTTTACAAAAATAATAAAAAGAAATTTTTTACCCCTCCATTATTTGAAGCGGCACATATTTTATTTCTTGCTTCTCCTAGTGATGATATAGCAAGAGAAAAAGCCCTTGAAAGAGCCGTAAAAGCACTAGATCTTATAAATAAAAATCCTGATGATTTTAAAAAAATTGCCAAAAACCAATCTGCATGTTCATCTGCAAAAACAGGTGGATATCTTGGGCAGATAACAAAGGGGCAAACTACACCAGAGTTTGAATCTGCGTTATTTGATATGCAAGAAGGAGAGATATCACCAACACCAATTGCCAGTAAATATGGATATCATATAATTAAAGTTCATAAACGCATAGAGGGAAAACAACTTCCTTTTGATGCTGTGGAAGAATGGATTGCCGATCATCTAAAGAGCCAAAGCTGGCAAAGGGCTTTTAGTCAATATGTACAGCTATTAGCGGGAAAAGCAGAAATTAGCGGTTTTTTAGTTAAACAATCTGATACACCACTGGTACAATAATATCTTTGCTATAGTGATTTGGCTTTATTTTAGGACAAGGCGCAAGTGACAAAGCGTAGTAACCTACATTAGGAACACGGCAACAAAGTCATAAAATAAATGCAAGTTACTATATGATTAAATCATATTGATTTGGATCAATTGCATATTAGTATTTTATGCGTAAACTAGCTTTAGAACCTTTTTATGAGAAGGTAAAAATCTCCGAGTTCTCTAGCCCTAAGTCTTCTTTGCAAGAAGATATGGAAGATGAACCGGGGTTATGTATGGAAACATCATAGCCTGCCGTGCTTGCAAAGGAGTAAAATAGGTGGATAATAAAACTGCAATAGCAGACAGCTTTGGTCGTACATTCCCTTATCTTAGATTATCTATAACAGATATTTGCAATTATAGATGCACTTACTGCTTGCCTGATGGCTATAGAAAAAGCCAACATAACAAATTTATGAATAAAGATGAAATTATCAGGCTTGCAAAAGCCTTTGCAGGGCTGGGAACGTGGAAAATACGCCTAACAGGAGGGGAGCCAACAATTCGCAAAGATTTTATAGATATTGTTTCTAGTATAAATGAAATTCAAGCCATTAAAAAACTAAGCTTTACCACCAATGGATATAAACTCCCCGATAGAGCAAATAGCTATTACAATGCAGGGCTTAGATCAATAAATATCAGTGTAGATTCTTTAAATCCTGAACAATTTAAAAATATAACGGGGCATTCGCGCCTTAACGAATTATTAAAAGGAATTGACGCCTGCCTTTATGCTGGCTTTGAAACAGTAAAACTTAATACAGTTTTACTAAAAGGACTAAATGATAAAGAACTGGATAATTTCATTGATTTTGTTACTGATAAACCCATATCTTTGCGCTTTATAGAATTGATGCGTACCCTTGATAATCAGGATTATTTTAATACTCACCATTTGTCAGGAGCGGCGGTTGTGGAAAGATTATTGGCGCGGGGCTGGAAAAAGAAAAATCGAGCAATCGATGCAGGACCAGCCCAAGAATATATCAATAATAACTGCAAAGGCACTATTGGCATTATCGCCCCATATTCCAAAGATTTTTGTAAAAGCTGTAACCGCTTGCGCGTATCTGCAAAAGGGGCTTTGCATTTATGTTTGTTTGGAGAGGGTGGCTATTTGCTGCGTCACCTTTTGCAAAGCGATGATCAAATTGAAGAATTACAAGATAAAATATTAACATTGATGAAATTTAAGGTAGAGGCTCATTTTCTGCATGATAATAATAGCGGTGTGCGTGAGCATCTAGCATCTATAGGAGGATAAAATATCATGGCAAAGTTAGATAATATGATTGAATTTCCAATGGCAAATAAGCCAAATTTTAAAATGATTGATGTTGGTCGTAAGCGCCCTACCCGCCGCAAAGCCATAGCTGTTGGAACAATTAAAATGGGAAAAGAAGCATATGAGCATGTTAAGTGTAAAACATTACCAAAGGGCGATGTATTGGCTTTAGCCGAAGTCGCAGGGATAAACGGCGCAAAAAAAACACCTGATATGATTCCAATGTGCCATACATTACCATTAGATCAGGTAACTATTCACTGCGCCCTTAATGATGAAAGCAACAGCATTGATATTTATTGCCAAGCCATTGCTTTTGCTAAAACTGGTGTGGAAATGGAGGCTATCGCAGGGGTTAATAATGCTTTACTTACCATATGGGATTTAACCAAAGGCGTTGATCCTAACCTTGAAATTGGGGGTATCAAATTATTGGTAAAGATAGGTGGTAAAAGCGGAGTTTACATCAACCCTAATGGTATTCCCGATTGGCTAAGAGATCAACTTCCAGATGGTAAAAGCCTTAAAGGTAAGAAGGCTGCTTTATTAGTGATGAGTGACAGAGCAGCTAGTGGAAAATATAAAGACGAATCAGGAACAATATTAAAGGAAATATTAGAAACTCAAGGAGCAAATATAGTCGCCCAAAATATTATTCCCGATGATGCAAAGCAAATAGAAGAAAATATCCTTGCAATATGTCACAAGTACAAACCAGAACTTTTAATTGCTTCAGGTGGAACAGGTCCAGGACCAAGAGATGTAACTCCTGATATTTTAGAAAAAATCAGTGACCGCATGATGCATGGGCTTGGCGATATTTTGCGCAGTGAAAGTTTACATTATACAGATACGGCTTGGCTATCGCGCATGACCGCAGGAATGGTTGGCTCAACCCTTGTGATTGCCTTTCCTGGATCGCCCAAGGCGGTTAAAGAATGCTGGGATATATTAGAGCCGTTTTTAGGTGATGCACTTAACAAAATTGCAAAACAGGGATTTGGTTGCTGTGGATAAGATAAATAGTAAGATAAATGTTAAAGTCAAATATTATGGAGCTTTTCGTAAATTCGGTGATGACATAGAGTTTTCTGTGCCAAAAGAAAGCTCTATTGCCGATATAAAAGCCGTAATTCAAGACAAACTAAATGCTAAGAGTCTGGTGCAAAGCTCTGTTATTTCAAATGAGGATTCTATTTTACAAGATGATTATATATTAAATGATGATGCCACCCTTTCAATATTACCGCCAGTATGTGGGGGCTAGGGACAATGAGCAAACAAATATCCGTTAATATATCAAATGAAATTTTAGATATTCAAGATGCATATAATTTTGTATGTGATCCAGCCCATGGTGCAATAGATTTATTTATAGGGGCGGTGCGTAATAATCATCAAGGGCAAAACGTGCAAGGAATCACCTATGACATGCATGACACTTTATCAAGGCAAAGCTTTGAAGATATAGCAAAAGAAGCATGCAATAAGTGGAAAGATATAAAAATATATATAAATCATTATAAAGGTGATCTACCAATAGGCGGTATTAGTATTATTATTGCCATTAGCTCAACTCATAGAGCTGAAAGCTTTGATGCTTGTCGCTATGTAATAGAAGAAATAAAAAAACGCAGCCCCATATGGAAGCAAGAACATTACAAATATGGGCGCTCTAGTTGGCTTCCTGGTCATTCATTAAGGCAAGAAAGTAATGGTTAATAATATTGCAGGAGTAGTTTTAGCAGGCGGTAAATCCTCTCGTATGGGAAAAAATAAAGCCTTGCTTGACTATAATGGCAAAAAACTAATTGATCATATGATTGCTTTATTAAAGCAATCATACATTAGAGATATTTTTATCAGCGGTAATATAAAGGGGTATGATAATACTATTCCCGATATCTCACCTTTTGAAGGTCCTGCATATGCGATTTATGATTTGCTGGAAAAATTAAGTAATTATGAAAAGATTTTATTCCTTCCAGTTGATATGCCATTTCTCAACCCTGATATTTTGAACTTACTTATAGAGCAGGCAGAGCAAACAGAGCAAAAAAATGGTGGATATTTTTATAATTACCCCTTGCCTGCAATATTGAGAACAAATCCCCCTAAGGCGCGTGTTAGGTCAGTTAAAGAACTATTATCAATTATGGATATAATGGCTATTGATCTTCCCTATATATATAAAGATTACATGAAAAATGCCAATACACCAGAACAATGGCAGGAGGTTATAAGCTCATGAATGTTAGACTTAAAAACCAAAATATTAGATTCAAAATAACTCAAGAAGAGCTTGAAAAACTGTTGATTGGTGATTGCCTGCATATAGATTTAAACTTACTTGGTAAAAATCTTATAGCTCTGATAAACCCTAAAGGATTATCAGATATAATGGAATCAAAGCTAGCTGTAGATGAAAGAGATATATATATAAGTTTGATTGTTCCACCCGATCATGTTCAAAAACTTGCGGATATGGGGCGCTCTAAAGAGGGGCTGCAACAAAAAATAGGAAATCTAACAATTACCCTGCAAGTTGATTTAAAAAGCGATAAAAGGCAAAGGGTAGATAAAGCATGATTGCATTATCAGGAGCATTTTTTATAACTGCTCTACTTTATGCCGTAGTGGGTTTTGGTGGTGGCTCAACCTACAGCGCGTTGTTAGTTTTAACCAATACCGATTACAGGATTTTGCCATCTATTGCCCTGATATGTAATTTAATAGTGGTTAGTGGTGGAGCATACAGATTCTATAAGGCAGATCATATTGACCTTAAACGAATTGCCCCATGGATAATAACATCTGTTCCCGCGGCATGGATTGGCGGATATATCGATATTTCTAAAGAAATATTTACTGGGTTATTAGGCTTCTCACTATTGCTATCTGGAACACGTATGCTTATTACTGGGCAAAAACAATATAATCTTGATAATGTTATTATAAATGAAAACCCTATAGTTCCCCTTATAATTGGTGGAATTTTAGGACTATTGGCAGGACTTGTAGGAATAGGAGGAGGGATATTTCTTGCCCCTATTCTTTATATGATGAAATGGGATAATGCAAAAAAGATTGCGGCAACTTGCAGCATATTTATATTAGTAAATTCTTTATCAGGAATAATTGGGCAGGCAATGAAACTTGATAATTTAGGTATGATTTTAAATATAACTGGATATTGGCTGTTATTTCCTGCTGTTTTTATTGGTGGTCAAATTGGCTCTTATATGAGCGCAGCAAAGTTAAATCCTGATATTTTGCGGCTTTTAACCTCTGCCTTGATATTGTATGTATCGATAAGACTTCTTGTTTCACTGATATAAAATACAAGGAAAAACAGGAATTATACCAATGCCCGCTTTTTTAAAATAAAAAAACTTGCAAAAAACTTCATATTTACCCTATAAGGCATTACTTAACCTAAGGCGACGATTAAAGAATTGAGTGAAAAATGTCCAAAAGAACAATTATTTGCGCATGTGCATCTTTGCTAATTTTATCATCAACTGCAATTCCTGCATCTGCTGCAAAAGATCAGATATCTATTGAGGAAATACAAAAACAGTTACAAGCGCTTTCTTCTCAAGTGCAAAATCTCTCAAAGGTGGTTGAGCAGCAAAATAAAATTATAGAACAGCAAAAAATAGAGCTAGAAGCTCAAAAACGCGGTTCAAAAAAAGATTTTGAAGAGGTAAAGAAAATCGCTAAGGGTGGGAATGACTCAAACGTAAAGATTACTATGAAGCCCATGCCAAAAATTGAAGCAATAGACGGCAAATATTCGTTTCAGCCATTTGGTCGTGTTCATTTGGACAGCACACAATTTAATGATGATAAAAAAGATCACGCAAATAATTCTAACTTTAGAAGGGCGCGATTAGGATTTAAAGGAAATCTGGGCAAGGATTTTAAATATAAATCCGAAATAGATTTTGCCGAAGAGAATGTAAATTTTAAGGAAATGAGCCTTACTTACACAGGAATTGGAACCACCGATATAAAAATTGGAAATCAAAAGCCGTCTTTAGGAATGGAGCAAACTATAAGTTCTAATTATATTATGTTTATAGAACGAGCCGCAGCAACTAACGCTTTTACACGTTCTGAAATCATTGGCATAGATACCATATCAAGTGGTGATAACTGGTCACTAAGAGCTGGCATATTTAATGAAGATGCTGGAAATGATGATACTGGAGAAGATGAAGACGTATCATTTGATATACGCGGTTCAATCAATGCATTGGGCTTATATGACCTAGAAACAGATAATGTATTGCATCTTGGTTTAGGGATAAGCCACCGCTTGCCAACTGGCTCTGTACAATTTAAAGCAAAGCCTGCTGGTGACGGTGATAACATTGTTGATACAAGAAGCATTTCTTCGGTTGATGGCGTAACAATTTATGGTTTGGAAACAGCCGCAATTTTTGGTTCTGTAAGCTTTCAAAGTGAGTATTTTAAAGCTGATCTAAATCGTAGTAATGAAAATAAAGATGCAAGTTTTGATGGCTATTACGCGCAAGGAAGCTGGATAATAACAGGAGAGCAACGCCCATATAAAAAAGGATATTTTGGACGCGTAAAGCCAAAAAATCCATTTGATATTAAGAGCGGAAATTACGGAGCTTGGGAAATTCTCGCACGTTATGAAAATCTTGATCTAAATGATGAAGATGCAAATATTACTGGGGGAGAACTAAATAATATTAGTTTTGGGGTTAATTGGTATTTAAGCGACCATGTTCGTTTAATGGCAAATATAACAGATGTTAACACAGATAATAAAGCAGTTGTTGCCGATGATGATCCGGTCGTTTATAACTTCCGTACGCAATGGGATTTTTAGGGGGGTTAAAGCTCTATCTATAAACTTTAAACACGCCAGATACGCCCTTTGGTTAATATTCCAATTAAAGCAATTCCTGCAATACTCCAAAGAGTTGAACGAAGCTGCTTTGATTGTTTGCTGCCGTGACATTCAGTTGCGAAATGCTGGCAATTATAACCAAATAAATTATAGGACTTGCCTATTCTTGCCCTAGCGTTGCGCTCTATCTGCGCGCCTGATAAATCACTTGGAAAACCTTTAGAGCGGATTTTGCGACCACCAGAGAATTCTTCTATGCTTTCCTCTACTACATAACCTACGCGCTTTGATCCAGAAATAACCGTGCCTTTAGCGGTATATATACCATCATGTTCAACACCCATATGCCAATTTACGCTGATAATCTCACCTTGTTTATACATGCGCAATTCCTTTTCACATAAAAATGACAAACATCTATGATATTATGACCAAAGAGTTATTTCACTTTAAAAAAACCATCATATAAAAATTTACACTCTAAAAGCAAATATAGTGATATAGTGATTTAAGCATTTATGATGTAATGCGGGAAAGATTTTTTTTTAAATATAATCTATTCAACTGGAAAGATTTTGCGGGCTAAATTCGCATCACGAAAAGCTACATTTCCTACAACAACTGATTCAAGATCATGCATAATATGAAATAGATGCGTTTGATTAATATCATCATCAACTGATGAGTAAGTTGGATTGCCTAAAATTTCCGCGCCCTGCCCTTGCAAATATGCAGTTTTATCAGGAAGGCAAGATATCATCTCTATATTTATTTTGCTTGGAGTTTTATGTCCAAAGGGATTTATAACATCACTAATTGCCAAAACTTCATCAAGATATTCAAGCGTATCATGATCACAAGAATTAACACGCGCTGCGTCCTTGAACCATTGCTTAAACGCAGCTAATAATCCTTTAGCATTAAATTGAGATCTTGGGTCACGCTCTAGATATCCAGAAAAGACCATCGCCATATCCCCAATCTCAGAGCCAATTATATGACGCCATATATCGCTATACCCTTCAGAGCGAAGTTCCCACATTACTAATATAGCCATTACTTCAAGATCGGCTGCTCGTAAACGCTCCATCAATAAAACTTTATCAGGTGAATATTGCTCATCAAAACCACCATGACGTTTTTCCTGCCAAATATCACGCAAGGCCTTAACCATAGTTACAAGTGTAATATTCCTAAAATAGCTTGAACGTACCAAAGCCGCGGGAGTAAGTGCATTATTATCTAAGATCAAAATCTTGTTATCAATATCAAGGCAATAATCACCACCATTTAGATCATCAATGGCTATTTTCCAATCTTTTTCTATAGCTTCTTTAAGCATAAGAAGAGCCGAGGGGCTTTGCTCTATAATTGATACACACCATCTAAGTAAATCTTGGTAATCAAAAATTTCATAATTTTGTACAAAATCAAAAAAATCTACAGGCATTTTATCATAGTAAATTTCTGCAAAATACCACGATTTATCACTGTCACAGTCATTATTAAGATTATCAACATAGTTGATTACTTTTTTATATGATTCTTTTGATTTAAACTCCATAACTCCGCCACCGCCAAGATACTCAAAATGTTTATTAGCGTTTATATTAACCAAGCCATCATAATTATCATTTGCCTGACCAGCATCTAAAGTCGATAACATCAGCGCTTTGTCCGCTTTGTCTCTTAGTTTTTGAATCCTTGCCTGTGATCCGTTTTTGCGGTTTGTATTCAAAAAGTTGAATAATGTCTGCGGTTTTTGTGATGCCATTATTTTGATCCTGACTATTTTGGTTATACAAATCATGACGCACGTCATGTGTGGATAAGTCAGAGTCCAACTGCAATTCTTGTTCCGCTTCTTTAAAAGTCCGTTCAAATTTTATAAACCATAGGAAATTAGCGTTAGAGCGATCTCTTACCTCGGCAAATATCGGATCGTCCATAATGATATGGGCATGTGCAGATAGGTAATTTTTGCCGAATGGCATTTCCCCTAGGGCGGAAATCAATGCCGATGTTACACTATGTGACGATTGATCATTTTCAAATACATATCCATTGTGATCAGCCAACATTTCTTGAATAATATTTTTATCTTTCTGACGGCAACGCTCAGATAAGAACCAAGCCTCAAATACCGATGCGCTTGCCACACCGTTATTTATAGTACGAAAATCTAAGAAGGCTTCGCGTGCATAAGCCCTTGCCAAATCAGATAAGGGAGAATTTTCAACCCGCTCCCACACATCTTTTTTACCAGCTAGTTGTAATTCCCACGCTATGCGGATAACTGAAACATATAAATCAGCCTCTTGCGCACGGTTAATCAAAATTGCATGTTCAGGAATAAATGTTAAAGGATTGATTAAAACCCCCTGACGATGTTGCCAATGACGGCGAAGTTCTCGCACTATCAGCAATATTTGATCCATAATATCCATATGAGGATACAACAAAATTCTCCCACTGCGGCGATCATAAAAGGCCTTTTCAACCTGTTCGCTCATCATTATTTCTACGCCATATTTTTCGGCAGTATTTATATATGCAGATGCCAGACGGCTTTCTAATAAAATAGATTTAATGTCATTAAGGCGTTCTTTTTGATCTTGGCTGTTAAGATAAAAATTATTACCCAAACTCAAATCTTCCATATTTTGAGAAAACTCTAAAAAAGCCCTCATGGTCTTTTCTTCAACATAAGTTGTTGAAGTATCGTATCCTTCTCCTAAAAGATTTTCTTTTAAAACCTGAATTTCATGAGCTAGCATTCCCAATTCTTCAGGGTCAAACAATCCTTCCTCTTCTTCGATAATTTCTTCTTCATCAAAATAATATAAAGGTTGATCACCTATATAGGTACAAATTACCGGTTGATAATCATCAATGGTATAGGCAACTCCACAAACTCTGTGCTGTATCATATGTGTATTGCAAAATTCTTCGTAACTATCGCTCATGACCCTAACCAATTTATAATACTGCTCAAAACCGCAAATTGCCTGCGGTATGAGTTTATTATGAGGATAAATTATTAACGCTTTCCTACCAAAAACAGAAAAAATCAGCTTTTTTTAAAGAATATTATGACCTTCACTAATAAGTACTAATAAGGTGTTAATAGATGGTAAATAAAGGGTTAAAAATATATTTGAGATTGTGTCTAAACACTAATTTAATCCGAATAATGTTGTATATTAAGAATATTAGATAAGGATAATATTATGAAAAAATCGGCTTTATTACTTTTTACAGCTATAAGCATAAACCCAAATCAGGTTTTTGCCCAAGATAACCAATCAAAATTTACAGAGCTTCCTTCAGCCTCTTATATAAAGGAAGACGTAATAAATTATCAAAAGATAACCAATAGGCTGGCAACATCTGGTGAATTAAGTGATGGTGCATATACTAAACTTGCAAAAGACAGGATAAAAACTTTTATTGATCTTCGCAATGATCCTAATGAAATCAGAAAAGCCAAGGAAGAAGCAGAAAAAGCAGGAGCAAAATATGTAAGTATTCCAGTAAATGGAAAAGAAGGAATATTAAAAGAACAAGTAGAGAAGTTTTCAGAGATTTTTGAAAATTCTGACGGAAATATCTTATTAAGCTGTAAAAGTGGAAATCGCGCAGGATCTTTATGGGCAGCATATCAATTAAGCAAAGGAGTTCCATTAAATGAAGCTCTTGAACAAGGACATAAAGCAGGTATGAGTGATTATTTTGAAGAAAATATTAAGAAAAATTTTTGTAAAGACTGTTAGTTACTTAAACAGAACATATATTAGCTAACTAAACAAAGTTTATGATATTAGTAGATTAGACTTGTTCATATGAAACAATTTCTATAGTCTCTAAATTGGGCTTAACAACCCATGCAATTAGCGGTTTTGTGTGCCGTTACCACACTCCTCGACTTTGGTCGGGGAGGCAATAATGTATGTCCAGGGATTATATTTCGTGTGACTTAATGTAATTCTAAAGATTATTGCGGCTCTTCTAATTGCGGGCTTGTTAACTCCCCGATCACCAAAGGAGGAGAGTTCTGTGAACGAAGATAAATCTATTTTTATTATTATGTATTCGGCCTGTGCATTTTCTGGATTTATAATAGGACTCTTACTTGGTTGGATAATTTGGGGTTAAAGTTTTTTTACAACAACGCCCAAATTCTTTAGGACATGAAAAATTATTATCAGAAATAATATCTTTTTGAGCTTCGCATTGCCTAACCATATCCGCAAGAGCATCAATAAAATCACTTTGTATGCCAAGAGTTTGGGCACGATAATAGCCTTTAATCCCTTTTTCTTTAGCATATTTTTTATATTCAATATCAAGCTCTACTAAAGTTTCTACATGCTCTTGTGTAAAAGCATGAGGATAAATAATAACGCAACTATTATGATTAGCGGCTCTATCAAGAGCTTGCTCAATTGATGGTTCAATCCATTTTAAACGCCCTACTTTGCTTTGATAGCAAATCTGCCAATCAACATTATCTATTTCTTTTTCTAAACGCTTTACTATTGATATTGCTGAATTTTCACATTGATATTGATAAGGATCACCGCCATTAATAACTTTTTCAGGCAACCCATGAGCAGAAAATAAAATCCGCACTTTATCATAACCATCTTTTTTTGCCCTTTTATATTGCTCTAAAATATTCTTGGCAGATCCTTCAACATATCCCTTATTTTCAGGATAACAACATATCATAGAGGTCTGTATGTCTATCCCTAATTTGGTAGATTGTTTTTTCCATTGCTGTAATGATGACCAAGTAGTAGTGGTCGAAAATTGCGGATATAGGGGCAATAAAACAATTTTATCTGCTTTCCATTCTTTAACCTCTTTTACTATTTGTGCGCTCATAGGATGCCAATAACGCATACATACAAAAACCTTGTAAGTGTTTTCAAAAAATTCATAATTTAGTTTTTCTTCAAGATTTTTGACCTGCTCTATAGTATTTTCTAATAATGGTGATTTATCACCTAATAAGCCATAAGAATCCCCTGCTTCATGCTTTGATCTTTTTCTTGAAATCATATGAGCGATAAAAAACCGTAAAAATATCGGCAAACTTATTATATTCTTATCCATAAAGAAGTTCAGTAAAAACGGTTTTATAGATTCCTTGCTATCAGGTCCTCCTAAATTAAATAAAACTACCGCAATTTTTTTGCCCATTTTAAGAATATTCCCTAATTAAAGCGCAAAGCTTTTCTACATGCTCTACAGGGGTTTGCTTATGAATTCCGTGCCCAATATTAAATATAAAACCGCCATCTTTTAAATCTCCAATAATTTTTTCAACTGCCATTACCATGGAATCACCACCTGTTAGTAAACAAATAGGATCAAGGTTTCCTTGAACAGGAACAAATGATTGCAAACTATTAGCAGCCCATTTTGTATCAATATTTTGATCAATACTAATTGCACTTACCCCTGTATTTTGTACATAGGATAAATAATTTTGACCAGCGCATCTTGGAAAGCCAATAATTGGAATATCAGGATGTTGGCTTCTTACCAGATTAACAATTTGGCGCGTTGGATTTACTACCCACTTATGAAAGCTCTGCGCATCCAAAGCCCCTGCCCAACTATCGAAAATTTGAACTGCTTCGACCCCTGCGTTAATTTGATCAATCAGATATTGCGCACTGGATTCCACCAAAATTTCAATCAATTCTGAAAAGGCTTTTTCATCTTGAAAGGCAAGCTTTTTAACATTAATAAAATCACGACTTCCGCCGCCTTCAACCATGTAACAAGCAACCGTCCAAGGAGCGCCACAAAAACCAATTAAAGCAGTTGATTCAAATCCTTCTTTTTTTAATGAAGTTTTTGTAAGCGATATTGCTTCGTGAACAGGACTAAGAATTTGCTGAAACTTTGAAAAATTCAAAACAGAAAAATCAGACGAACCTCGCAAAGGATTAAGTTTTGGTCCCTTACCTTGTACAAACTCTAAATGCTGCCCTAGCGCATGAGGAATAACCAAAATATCAGAAAATATAATCGCTGCGTCCATACCAAAACGCCTGATTGGCTGCATAGTAATTTCACTAGCTATATCAGGATTATAAGCCATATCTAAAAAACCTCCTGCTTGTTTACGAAGCTCCATATATTCTGGTAAATAACGTCCAGCTTGGCGCATAAACCAAAAAGGTATATGATCAGGCTTATGTTTTTTCAAAACCTCTAAAAAATTCTTTTTCTGATTAGCCATTTTTTATTCCAAGTTACCGTATGATGAGGATCATTATTCTTAAATAAGACTGTCATGCAAGGAAGATTTAAAAATAATATATTTTAATTTAAGAGTATTTGTAAGGAGTAGGGACTGTGAATATTGGGGAATAAAAATTATCCCTAAAATTGTTCACAAGCAATTTAAATGCAAATAGATAGAAGCTCTCACGATTCGGTATTTGTCGAGTCAATTTTACTATTTTTAATTTTTATGGTTTCACACATATGAATGATTAATATCAAACCTTATAGTATGGAATCTGGGTAACTTAATCCATAATTTTATACAAAAAAGGCTATTGGATTCATTAACAGAGTTTTCCTAATGGCTTAACTTGATTTTTATACATAAAACCAGCATTATCGCTAGGAAATTGATCAATAAACGAATCACCTTAAAATTATGTTTGATGAATCCTACACAAAATTAAAACTTGAAGAAGTTGCTGAAATTATTGATATTTTAAATAAGGATATAGAAGGAAGTATATTCGATCCTCTTGAAACTACTATACTTTCTATAGATATACCTTTTTATCCAGATTATAAATTTCTAGATATCGCTGATCATGCAACCAATCCACCGCTTCAGCGTTATGCATTTCAAAAATCAGGGGAGCTGGATTTTACAATTATAGATTGGAAATATGACACTATTTATAATCTTAATGCAAAAGTTCCAATTTCTTTAAATGAGGATAACGTAATTGAATATGTAAGGTTTTTCTTTAGTTATGTTAAAGGAAGGCATGGGAAATTTATTATTTGTGAAACTGCTGATCATATTAAATGGAAGGATGAACCCCCTCAAGAGGTTAAAAAATCGCTTAATAAAACAATAAGCCCCCTAGAAATAAAAGAAAAACGCAAAGATGGTGTTTTTGTTATCAATGCTTTTATGATGCTTAAAGATGCGCTGTTTTCTGTGCAAGTATTTGTTGATTCTACTGGTAGAGTAACAATGTCAGATCATGAAATCTTGATTGAGGATATTCCAGTTCTAGATTCGTCTTTTATTCAATAGAGGATATATAATAACAAAAACCTTAAAAAAATGAGATCTTTATATAAATTTTTATATTTTCGATTATTATATATTGAATAACATTAGGATATATATTCAATATAATGACCAATTTAATCCACATAGTTTTCTTTGCATTTGTGTTTTTAATATGTATAAATAGCTTCAAAATTAAGAGCTTTAGACTAAGGAACATATAAGATGAGCGATAATAAGCCTTCACAAAATAATGTCATGAATATTAAAACTGGATTGGCAGAAATGCTTAAGGGCGGGGTAATTATGGATGTTGTTACCGCTGAACAGGCAAAGGTTGCTGAAAATGCGGGAGCGGTTGCAGTCATGGCATTAGAGCGCGTTCCTTCTGATATTCGAAAAGCTGGCGGTGTTGCGCGTATGAGTCCACCTGAAATTATCGAAGAAGTAATGAATGCGGTTTCAATTCCTGTCATGGCGAAATGTCGCATTGGTCACTTTGCCGAAGCTCAAATTTTACAAGAAATCGGGGTTGATTATATTGATGAGTCAGAGGTTCTTACTCCTGCTGATGAAGAATATCATATTAATAAGCATGATTTTAAAGTTCCATTTGTTTGTGGCGCTAAAAACCTTGGCGAAGCCTTGCGCCGTATTGGTGAAGGCGCGGCATTAATGCGTACAAAAGGTGAGCCAGGAACTGGAAATATCGTTGAAGCAGTGCGCCATATGCGCCGCATAAATGCAGAAATTAAGCGTGTGCAAAATATTGATGAGTCAGAGCTTATGACCATTGCTCGTGATATGGGTGCACCTTATGAGTTATTAAAAATTGTGCGTAAAGAAGGTAGGCTTCCTGTTCCTAACTTTGCTGCGGGTGGCATAGCAACCCCAGCGGATGCGGCTATTTGTATGCAGCTTGGCGCAGAAACGGTATTTGTTGGCTCTGGTATTTTTAAATCTGATAATCCTGATAAATTTGCAAAAGCTATTGTTAAAGCAACTGCTCATTATGATGATCCGGCCATTGTCCTTGAAGCTTCTAAAGAACTTGACGGTGTTGCCATGCGCGGTACAGAAATCAGTGAGATTGATGAGCCAATGCTAATGGCTAATCGTGGTTGGTAAATAGAAAGATTGCTTAATGGATAATGATAAGAAAAACAGCAAAATTTCTTACCATCCAACACATATTCTTGGGAAAAATCCTGATGATTTGAAAAGTCAGTTCTTGGAATCATGTAAAGATATATCAAGTTTTAATGCTAATATGTTTAATAGAATTCGTGGAGTCCCTACTTATGACGAAGATTTAAACATGGATTACTTATATAAGATAGTTAGTGAAATGAGGGAAAGATATAGCACCCTAAAAACAGCACTTAAACATAGAGGTGAAGATATTCCTAAACATATCAGTGATTGCTATGAAGAAAGTGAAAAAATAGTTTCTGACATTTATTTAATTGAACCCCAATAAAAAAATAACAATAGAGAATAATAAAAATATGCAATCTCAAGCAAAACCTATAATCGGTGTTCTTGCCCTACAAGGGGCGGTAGAAGCACATAAACTTCATATTGAAGCCTGCGGAGCAGAGTTTAAACCCGTTAAAACAGCAAAAGATTTTGAATATATTGATGCCTTTATTATCCCTGGTGGAGAAAGTACAACCATGCTCAAATTGATAGAGCGCTTTAACCTATGGGATATTCTCAAAGATCAATTTAGCAAAAAGCCAGTATGGGGAATATGTGCAGGTTCTATATTACTGGCAAAAACGGTTTTAAACCCTGAACAAGAATCATTTAATATTTTGCCAATAACTATAAAACGCAATGGATATGGTAGGCAATTAGATAGTCACTATGCCAAAATTGATGGCTATGAAGTTTCCTTTATACGCGCTCCTATAATTTCAGAAATTGATGAGAGCGTAAAAATATTGGCCTCCCACAAGAGTACTCCAGTATGGGTGAAGTACAGCGATATAATGGCAACAACCTTTCACCCCGAGCTTACAATGAAATATCCATCTCCTATGCATAGAGCTTTTATTGACCTGATTTGAGCTTAAATATTTTGCTATTTAAATAATTACTGATTCATTGCATTGAAGAATTCTTCATTATTTTTGGTTTGCTTCATCTTGCCAAGTAGGAATTCAACGGCATCTACAGTTCCCATTGGGTTAAGAATACGGCGTAAAACCCACATTTTCTGCAATGTGTCTTTATCAACTAGTAGTTCTTCTTTGCGAGTGCCAGATTTTTGAATATCAATTGCAGGGAATATTCTTTTATCAGCAAGTTTGCGATCAAGAACAATCTCAGAATTACCAGTGCCCTTGAATTCTTCAAAAATCACTTCATCCATACGAGATCCAGTGTCAATTAGCGCTGTAGCAATAATGGTTAAAGATCCACCCTGTTCAACGTTGCGTGCCGCACCAAAAAATCTTTTTGGGCGTTGCAGGGCATTTGCATCAACACCACCAGTTAATACCTTACCAGATGAAGGAACAACCGTGTTATATGCACGTGCAAGACGCGTTATAGAATCTAGCAATATTACAACGTCACGTTTATGTTCAACTAATCTTTTTGCTTTTTCCATTACCATTTCGGCAACTTGTACGTGTCTTGAAGCTGGTTCATCAAAGGTCGATGAAACGACCTCCCCACGAACTGAGCGTGCCATATCGGTAACTTCTTCTGGGCGTTCATCAATAAGAAGAACAATCAAATAAGCATCTGGATGATTTTCTGCAACAGAAGTTGCAATATTTTGCATCATTACAGTTTTACCTGTACGTGGTGGAGCAACAATTAAAGCACGCTGTCCAAATCCAATCGGTGATGTTAATTCAATAACGCGCTGTACGTTTGATTTTTTTGTAGGATCATCAATTTCAAGTTTTATTTTACGATCTGGATATAGCGGGGTTAAATTATCAAAATTTATGCGATGGCGCAATCTATCGGGTGTTTCATTGCTTATTAGCGATACCCTTAGTAACGCAAAATAACGCTCTGAATCTTTAGGGGCTCTAATCTCTCCTTCAACGATATCACCTGTACGCAGACCAAAACGACGTACTTGCGAAGGTGAAACATATATGTCATCAGGACCTGGCAGGTAATTTTCCTCTGGGGAACGCAAAAACCCAAAACCATCTTGTAAAACTTCTAAAACACCAACACCAGATATAGGAACATTCTGGCTTGCTAGCTGTTTAAGTATAGCAAACATCATATCTTGTTTGCGCATTGTGTTACAATTTTCAATTTGCAGCTCTTCTGCGAATGCCAGTAACTCAGCCGGAGAGCGTGTTTTTAATTCCGTTAAATTCATGAAAGACTCATTATTAAGTTGATACCCTAATGGAGAAAGATTTTTACCTTTAATTTATTTCGATAAATGCAAATTACATAAAACTTAATTCGTAAAGCTTTTATCCCGTGCCCAATATTGTGGCTAATACCCAAAAATTTCACTGGATTTTCTCAAAGACATTTTCTTATAACCATAAGATAAAAAAGAGTCAAGAGTTTATCCACATAATGATTCGCTGCATTGCACAAATATCTAATCATCATTTTCTATAACTAT
>JALTAZ010000123.1 GCA_027075555.1 Micavibrio sp. | reverse complement strand
GGTTGGAATGAGCAAAATAAACGGGAGAGATCCTTATTTTTCTTCTCCATCAGAACTTGGTGAGTTTATTGATAAAACTGCTAGCGATATATTTCCTTATGATAAATCTTTTTTTGGTAAGTTATTTTAATAATCCACGGCAGATACTAAACGGTATTGCAGGAACAACAAAATTCAGTAATAAGCATTTAAAGGGTATCATTCAAGATATAGTTGGCGCTAATACGCGCATGTCTGATATTGACAATGATATCATGTTAACTATGACTAAAGTGCACCCAAACCTTGATGCTATGTTTGCTAAGAGTCATGTTGCGCGCGGTGATGCTACAAAAATTGATGGGGTTGATGAGGCGTTGCGTAAAGATTGGTTGGTGTGGGAGGCTGTGCTTGGCAGTGCATCTCCTACAACCTTCTTTCCGGGTGTTTCTCTAACAAATCCACAAAGAAATGATAAAATAGTAGTTATTGATGGTGGTCACTCAGGTTGGTATAACCCATCTATCCCAGCAATAGCAGAAGCAACATTTATATATGGCTATGAAACACATAATGAAGATGATTGCATTATCGTTAATAACCAAAATCAGAGTATGTATAGCATAGATCATGAAGTTTTTCATATACATTGGGGTACCGGTGATTTTAATATTGGGGTATCATATAACAATGCGCTTAAAAATAATCTTATATCCATGAAAGATGTACTGGTATTCTCATCTATGGAGGCTGTAAGTAAATATTCTTTAAGAGAAGGACAAAGGCAGCTCAAGCATTTCTTTAATTTTGACATTTTTATAGAAGATATACCTAAGGAAATTAGACCAGATGCTGATTTTGTTCTTTCAACTGATGAACAAATGTTTAGATTGAAAGAAACAGGAATATTTGCGGCGGAAAAACTTAAGGAACAGATAAAGCAAGCGGCATTATTGGTTGCCAAAGCCTATATTGATCGCATTGATTATGAAAGTGAACATGCAGGTGAAAGATATAAAGATTATCTAAGGAGTAAATCTCCGTCGTTATAAAATAATAAAAAGTTCTTTATTTATTATAAGGTTAAGATATTTTCATATTTTGCAACCTGTTTGAGGCCGAAAGCTATTGATTTTATGCTGTAAAAGTGCAATTGTGCATCGCATATAAAAAATGTTGAACAATGGAGAGTTTATATGTCTAAATTTACTTTGGCAGAATATATATGGTTAGATGGTGCGGTACCTACACGTCATTTACGTTCAAAGGCGCGTGTTGTTGATGTTGGTTCTAATCCTTCTATTGATGATTTCCCTGAATGGAGCTTTGATGGCTCATCTACTAACCAAGCAAGTGGAGATGATTCTGATTGCATTTTAAAGCCAGTTATGTTTGTAAAAGATCCTGTGCGTGGAGAGGGTAATTACCTTGTAATGACAGAGGTTTTTAATCCAGATGGAACTCCTCATGAATCTAATTCACGTGCCCAGTTGCGCGCAGTTTTAGATGCTGGCGCAGCAGAGCAAGAACCATGGGCCGGATTTGAGCAGGAATATACTATGTTTAAAGGTCGTCAACCTTTAGGTTGGCCTGAGCAGGGATTCCCAGGTCCTCAAGGTCCATATTATTGTGGGGTTGGCGCTGATGAAGTTTATGGACGTGAGATTGTTGAAGAACATGCCCAAGCTTGTATTGATATTGGTTTGTTATTCTATGGTATAAATGCAGAGGTTATGCCAGGGCAATGGGAATTTCAAATTGGTTATCGTGGTGATTCTAATGAAGATAACGGCGTTTTAGCTGCTTCTGATCATACATGGTTAGGTCGTTGGTTATTATATCGTATTGCGGAAGATTATGGTGTGACTATTTCTACTCATAACAAGCCTATATCAGGTGATTGGAATGGCGCGGGAATGCATACGAATTTTTCTACAAAAGATTTGCGTGATAAGGAAAAGGGGAAGGCAGCTATTGATGCCGCGGTTAAGGCATTGTCTGAAAAGCATGATGCTCATGTGAAACTTTACGGTCATGCCAATGATCGCCGTCTAACTGGTTCTCATGAAACTTGTGATATAAAAACATTTAAGGCAGGAACAGCAGATAGGGGTTGTTCCATCCGTATTCCTCAATTAGTTGCACAAAAAGGGTATGGATATATTGAAGATCGTCGCCCAGGCGCCAATGCTGATCCTTATTTAGTTTCGGCTCGTCTATGCACAACAATTTGTGGTGTTGATGAAAATGTTATGAAGTTTTCTTCATGGCCACGTGAGGATAATGAGATTTCTTCAGTAGCTGCTGAATAATTTATTAAATTATAAAAAATAACTCTATAAATGCACGTTTCTTTTGTGAATTGTGCATTTTTGCTTTTTAAATCTTAATCAATCTATATATTAAATATTAACTATTCTTTTATATAAGGAATAGAGCGGTTTTAATAACCGTGTTTTTTACTTGCGTATTTTTTGCTAGATTAGATTTATAGGTTAATAATAAGGCAGGGGAATAATCTCTGTATATGGTTGTATAATATGGAAGAAATAGAATTAGAAACGCTGGATAATATTAAAGACACTGATTCTGATAAAACCCAAGATGATGATATTCGTAGGGATTCTGATGTTGATTTTTTTGCAGATGATAATGTGTATTCTACCATAGAAGGGGATGTTATGTCTTTATCTGTTATGCCTGATAAAGTTGATGATAAAAAATCTGATAGTAATGGGGAGACAAATAATCAAAGCAGAGCCCTTAAGGTAATGGGCTCAGAAGTTGATAAGGCAGGATCTGACAATAAAGAATATGAACCTGGTATTGGTAAGGGACGCATGGGAGAGCGCATGGTTGCCATGGGTCTTATTACTGATGATCAGCTTAATGTTGCTTTGCAAGAGAAAAAGATATCTGGAAAAATGCTTGGTGAAATCCTAGTAGAGCTAGGGTTTATTGAGGAAGATACGTTAACGCTATTTTTGGCAGAAAGTTCAGGTTTTGGGGTTTTTGATCCACGCAATACCATTGTTGATGGTGAGGCTTTGGCTATTTTAGATAAAATGGTTGCACAACAACATCAAATGTTACCTATATCTTTTTCTGATGATTCTATTTATGTGGCCATGGCAGATCCCTACGACGTTGTGGCGTTAGATACTTTAAAGAGGTTTTTAAAGGATAAAAATCTCAATATAAAGCCTATGGTTACAACCTCATCAATATTATCTGATGCTATTGATGCTTCTTATGGTTATGCTAGCTCAATTAAAGATATTCTTGATGAGCTTGAAGAGGGGAAAGAGCAAAAAGAGGTTGCCTCATTAAATGAAAAAGATGCATATACGCATCCTATAGTTAGATTGGTGAATGCTCTTGTATTTGATGCGGTTAAAATAGGGGCATCTGACCTTCACTTTGAGCCTGAGGAAAATTTTGTACGTTTACGTTATCGCTTAGATGGAGTGCTTTACACTGCACAAATTTTACATAAGCAGCATTGGAATGGTATTTCTCAGCGTATAAAAATACTTTCAGAAATGAATATCGCAGATAAGTTAAGTGCACAAGATGGTCGGTTTAGCCTTAATATGGGAGGGCGTGAGGCAGATTTTCGGGTTTCATCTTTACCTACTGTTCATGGTGAGAATATTGTACTTCGTGTACTTGATAAAAGTGAAGCCATTATGCCTATGGAAAATTTAGGTTTTAGTGATGAAAACCGCAAAAAATTAAAAATAGCCACATCTAAACCAGAGGGAATAATTATTGTAACAGGACCGACAGGAAGTGGTAAGAGTACCTCTCTTTATTCTATTTTAAATGAAATAAATAATGTCGAAGTTAATATCCAGACTCTGGAAGACCCGGTTGAGTATTCTTTGCCGATGATTAGACAAACTCATGTGCGTGAGGGGGTTTTAGAATTTGCAGATGGTATTAAGGCTTTATTACGTCAAGATCCTGACATTATATTCATTGGAGAAATAAGAGATCATGTTACGGCTGAAATGGCTTTGAAGGCAGCTATGACTGGTCATCAGGTATATACATCTTTACATACAAATGATTCATTTGGTGCAATTCCACGCTTGTTGGATTTGGGGCTAAAACCTGGAATGCTATCAGGGGCAATTATTGCAGTTTTAGCTCAAAGATTAGCAAGGCGTTTGTGTAACTCTTGCAAAGAGGAGTATATCCCTAATGATAGGGAGTGTGAAATAATGAATGTTGACCCTTCTAATCCACCTAAAATATTTAAAGCTAAAGATGGGGGGTGCGATATGTGTAACTCTAGCGGGTATAAGGGCAGAGTTGCTGTTGTTGAGATATTGTTATTCGATGATGATATGGATCAGATATTAGCAAGAAATGAATCAAAAGCAGAATTAAAAGCTATGGCAATAAAAAAAGGCTTCAAAAACATGAAAGACGATGGCATTCTAAAAGTGTTAGAGGGTGTCACTGATTTGGCTGCTGTTGGTAAAGTAGTGGATCTGATGAAGTGATAAGATCTTATTCCCTGTCTTTTATCTATCTTACTTAATAGAGGGTTAGAGCTATAGAACGCTATAAATATAGAGCTGTTAATAACAGAGGGCGTCCTGTTAGGGGAACTATATCTGCTATAAATGAGGTTGATTTATATAATCAGCTTCAAAGTGCGGGGCTTGAGCTTATTCATTGCTCGAATTTAAGTAAAAGAAGAACAAAATTTTCGGGACTGTCTTTCAAAAAGGTAAAGCTTAGGGATCTTATTCAGTTTTTTATTCATATGGAACAGATGCAAAGTGCTGGTGTTCCTCTTCTTGATGCATTATCAGATATTCGTGATGGCGCACAAGATGATATGATGCGTGATATGATGAGTGAAATTTATCGTGATGTTAGAGATGGCTCATCATTATCTGAAGCTATCGCAAAACACCCTAAGGTATTTAAACCATTATATATTTCATTGATAAAGGCAGGCGAGGATACCGGGGATCTAACGGCGTCTTATTTGCAGCTTGTCAAATACTTAAAGTGGGTTGATGCGATGCAATCCAAAGTAAGGAAAGCAACGCGCTATCCAATTATTGTCACTTTTGTTGTAATATTTGTTGTTATTTTCATGATGAGCGTTGTTGTACCACAAATTGTAGGCTTTTTGAAATATCTTGATATTGAACTGCCTTGGTATTCACTTGCGCTAATTGCAACATCAAATTTCTTTATTGAACCGCAATTTCACATATTTGGATTGCCAATTTATGGGGTCATAATTGTTATTGTTGTTCCAATGATTTTAACTTTTATTTTTGTAACCTTAAAGCGCTCATCAGAAAATATTGCTTATCAGATTGATTCGCTTTACCTGAAGATGCCAATATTAGGTGATTTGATTAGAAAGATAACAATTGCACGTTATGCACAGACTTTTAGTGCATTATTTGCAAGTGGTATTGATGTTATTAAGGCGTTAAAATCGGCTAGAAATACTGTAAGAAATAGAGTTTTAGTTGATGCTATGGAAGGTGTTGAGGTCTATGTTAAATCAGGTAGCCCGCTCTCTGATGCGCTGAATGCTTCGGGTGAGTTCCCTTCCATGGTTGTACGTATGGTGAAAATTGGAGAGGAGTCGGGGAATCTTTCTCCAGTTCTTGATCAAGTGTCAGAGTTTTACACAAAAGATGTAGATGAGGCAATTGAAGGATTAATTGAGATGATTCAGCCGACATTAACAGTTATACTAGCATCAGTTATTGTTTGGATTGCTGCTGGCTCGCTTGGCCCTATTTATATCAATTTGGGTAATATGGTAGATTTTTAATTATTAATTTGAGTTTTTAAACAAAATGTCTTTATCAATTTTAACACCATCAAGAACCATTTTAATGATATCTGATGATGCTTTATTTGTTTATAGCATCAGTTCAAGGGGTGTTAAAATGATAGAGGCCGTTCCGTGGTCAGCGGAAAATTTTGAGGAGAATGTATCCCTTATTATTTCAAAAGAATGTGGGGGAAAGCCTGTTCTTATCATAAATGACATGGTAGAGCAGCATTATAGAAAGGAAAAAATTCCTCGCGTTAGTGTAATGGATAAGCAAAATGTAGTTAAGCGCAAACTTAATGTTGCATTTCCTAATTATCCTGTGCGCGCGGCTTTGCCGTTGAAAGAAAAAATTGCCAAGACAGATAAATCAATGGCCGGAAGTATTTATATTTTTGCTGCTGTGCCTGCTAGTGATGCTTTTAAAAAGACAATGTCCGCAGCAACTAGGTCATTAGCACCTATTGCAGGTTTTTCTCTTTTGCCAATCGAAGCATCTGACATGATAAAAAAACTTGCAGGTAAGCTGGTTTCTAAGAATGAAAAAAAGGCAACGTGGACAATATTTATCGGACAGCATCAAGGTGGGGGGTTGCGTCAGATTGTTATTAAAAATGGTGAATTGGCTTTAACAAGAATGACACCAATAATTGAAACTGATGATGAGCCATCTATTTGGGGTAATGAAGTATATCAAGAGTTTCAAGCGACTATGAGCTATTTATCGCGTTTTGGTTTTGATGCTTCTGATGGTTTGAATGTAATATTGATATCAGACCCTTCGGCAGGCGATATTGTAAATGAATTGATTGATATACCGTGTAATTTTTATGCTTTATCACCTCAGGATGCGGCTAAGCTCTTAAAACTTCCTATGGGAATTCATGGGGCTTCTTATCTTGCTGATAGTTTACATGTGGCGTGGATAGGACGTAAAAGCAAGTTTATCTTGCCTATGAAAGCAAAGCAAATTGATAATGTTTCCAAGCCTAGGCAGGTGGCTGCGATGTTGTCAGTTTTGTTGCTTTTAGGTGGTTCTTTTCAGGCTTATAAGTTTTTAGATTATTATCAGCAGCTTGAGGAAACTAAAGAAGATATTTCATCTGTTTCTCGTAGAAAATCCCAGTTAGATTTGCAGTATGAAAAAGAGGTTAAACGTAAAAAAGATTTGGGTTTTGATATTCAACTTATACAAAGCTCCCTTGGGGTATATGATGAGCTGGTAAAAAATCAAATAAATGTTCTTCCGCTTTTTTATAAGATAGGTATGTCTTTGGGTAAGGATATGAGAATTGATAGAATTCAAATATCTAGAGGAGAGCCCAGTATTACAAGAAGAATAGTTAGTGCAATCAATGTTAAGCAAAAGACACCTTTATTTATATCAAGTATGCAAATGACATTTCCAAGTACAACAGATGCGGATAAGGGTAACAAAGAAGTTCAAGAATTGCGCAGTAGGCTTCAAAAACTATTACCAGATCACGTTGTTAAAGTATCTAAACTTTTAGAAGATTATGAATATAGCGAAGAAATTGTTGTTGAAACGGGTGATGAAAATGCAATTTTATCATCTCAAGACTATGTTGCAGAAATTAGTATTGAGGGGCCAGCGATAGAATGATTGGAATCATAGGTGTTAAACGCCTTTTAATTTTGTTGGTACTTTTGGTTATTAACTTATTTTTAGGTTCGGTAATATATCTTTATGTATTGCCAGAAAAAGAATCTAAAGATATTGAGCTAAGAGGTTTACGTGGGCAGTTATCTACGGTGCAACGTGATCTTGATAAAATGCATATAGAGTTTGAGCAGTTAAAAAAGCGCCAAGATCGTTTTGATGCACTTAAAGAAAGTGGTTTTTTCTCTGACCAAGATCGTGGTGATGCCAAGAAAATTCTTAGCTCTGTACAAAAGCAATCCAAGGTTATATCTGCAATTGTAAGTGTAAAATCTGGTGTTGTTGAGGATAATATAGAGGCTCAAAAATCAAATCATAAGATGCTAATAAGCCCTATTGAAATAGAAATTAAGGCTTTTGATGACGGTGACGTTTATCGCTATATTGATCTTTTGCAAAAACAATTTCCTGGGCATTTATCAATAGATGAAATTACAATAAAGCGTAGTAGAGATGTTACTTCAGCACTGCTTCGCGCGATAGCTAGTGGAGCAAGCCCTGAGCTTGTTATTGCCACTATTAAAATGTCTTGGCGAACAATGCTTCCTCAAGATCAGGTCATTGTAAATCAGAAACTTAGGCGATAGTAATGGAGGGGAGAATGAAAAATGGTAGTTATATTATAATCTTCGTTGTTATGGCTTTGGCAGTTTTCTCGTTTAGCATTTCTAATGTTTATGCCCAAGACAATAATAGTAATGTTGTTAATGCCAGTTTAGAGCAAGATGATAACAGCGCAAAGATGAAGGTAAAAAGTGGAAAACCCAGGAGTGGCTTTAATGTAAGTAAGATTCCCTCATTGTTATTTACATATTGGCAACATCAGTCAATTATTGATGCAAAAAATAAAAGGGGGGTTGTACGTCCACCAACTCCGGCGGAATTAGAAGCTATTGAAAAAGGAGAAAATATACAACCTGCTATTAGGGATATAACCCTTGGTGGGATAGTTTATAAGGGGGAAAATGATTGGACTATATGGCTTAATGGAGAGCGTGTTACTCCTAGGGCTGTGCCAGAAGAAGTTTTGGATTTACGTGTATTTAAGGATTATATTGAAGTTAAATGGATTGATGAAACAACAAACCAAGTATTTCCAATACGTTTGCGTACACATCAAAGATTTAATCTAGATATGCGCATATTTCTTCCAGGTTAATTTATTATATTTGGTTATGTGAAAATGCACTCTCAAAAAGTTTCTTTATCTATAAAAAATGTATCTGTTACTTATACGGATAAGCCTGTTATTGATAATATAAATCTTGATATATATTCAGGTGAAATATTTGGGCTTATGGGGTTAAATGGTGCCGGTAAAACAACTCTTATCAAAACTATTTTAGGTTTAAGAGAGCAAAATAGCGGTGATATTTTGATACATGATAAAGACAAATCTGATCCAGGTAGTAAGGGGAGTTTAGCCTATTTGCCTGAAAAGTTTGAGCCTCCATGGTTTTTAACTGGCATAGAGTTTATGAAATTTTCACTTCAACTATATAATCGCTCTTTTGATAAAGGCAGGGTTATTGACGCTGCTAATAAATTATCTTTGGATATTGATGCTCTTGATAGAAAGATGAACACATATTCAAAGGGAATGCGTCAAAAGCTTGGTCTTATGGGAACATTACTTACTGATTGTTCATTACTTATATTAGATGAACCCATGAGTGGTCTTGACCCGCGTGCGCGGGCTTTGGTTAAAAAGATGATTAATGATATAAAACATAAAGATAAAACTATATTTTTAAGCTCACATATATTGGCTGATATGGATGAAATATGTAACCGTGTAGCGGTATTGCATAACCAAAAAGTGCGCTATATCGGAACACCTCGGGAGTTAAAACAAATAACAAATACAAATAATCTTGAACAAGCCTATCTTGAATTTATTGAGGATAAGCATCTTGTATGCTAGTATTGTCAGTGGATTGGGCTGTTGATTCGATCTATTTCTTGTATGTGGGTTCTCACAATTCTTTTTGAAAGATTTATAATTATGTCTGTGTTACGAGTATTTAGTGCTTTTCTTCTTTGTTTTTTTGTTACAGGCTTTTCTATATATAGCGTTTTTGCACAGGAAAATGTTACCAATATAGAGGAGGTAAGTGATTCAGATGTGGATTTTCCAGATGAGTCTACGCTAGATAATTCCAGTGATCAGCCTTTTGTACCTTCAAATTCATCGGGAACTATTTCTGCACCATCAGCCATAGCCGAGCCTGAAATAAATGATGATTTTTTTGATGCAAATGATCTAGTTCCTCAGGGTGAAATGCGTAGTAGTGCCCCCATTAAGGTTAATCCAAGGACACAGCCAGCATCTAAATATGTAATTGTTACTAAAAATCATGATGCGGGATCTAAAGATGCTCAATTAATATCAGCCGAGCGCGCTATGAAATTAGGTAGATATGACTCAGCTCTTCAATTATTTGATGCTTTATATGAAATAAATAAAAGAGATTCTCGTGTTTTGATGGGGCGCGCTGTTGTTCTTCAAAAATTGGGGCGCTTTGATGAGGCAATGGGAGTGTATGAAAAGTTATCAAAGATTGAGCCCGATAATCTTGATGTTAAGATTAATATGTTAGGGTTGTTATCTACACGCTATCCTTCTGTGGCTTTGCGTAGATTACTTGATTTGCACGAAAAAAATAGGAGTAATGTTGGGCTAATGGCACAAATTGCAATAGCTTATGCCAATATTGGTGATAGTGAATCGGCCTTGAAATATCTAGGTAGCGCCGCGAGCATGGAGCCTGATAATGCAAATCATTTATATAATATGGCTGTAATAGCAGATAGATCGGGCGACTTTAAAACTGCAATATCATATTATGAAAAAGCGCTGGAGGTTGATACTGTGCACGGGGCAGGGCGATCAATTCCTCGTGATGTTGTATATGAAAGGTTAGCGCAGATTAGATAGTCCCAATAAATTACGATATGGGGCATGTTATATGTTGTTATTTTTAGAGATTTTTACCGTAATTGTTATAGGCCTTATTCTTGGAAGTTTTTCAACGGCACTGATATATCGCATTCCTAGGCATTTATCATGGACGCTTGAGCGTTCTATTTGTACTTCGTGTAATAAGCCATTGAGGGTTTTTGATCTTATACCGGTATTTTCATGGATATTATCAAAAGGTAAATGTCGTTACTGTAAAATATCGGTTTCATATATATATCCCCTGATAGAAGTTATCAGTGCCACTGTTTGTTTGGTTGTTTATATGGTTTTTGGACTAAAACCAGAGGCATTTTTTATATTTGCAGCTATTCCTTTTATATTGGCTCTTCTATTCATTGATCTAAAACACATGATTTTGCCAAATCAATTGGTTTTTATAGTGCTTATCATTGGTATTATTAGACTTATCTATATATATAATAGTAGCCATTTGCTAAAGATTGAGGATATATTTTTTACTTATTTCACAGGAGCCTTGACCTATGCCTTTATTCCTTGGCTATCTGGGATGATTATGACTAATCTTTTAAAAAAAGAGAGTCTAGGGTTTGGTGATGTTAAATTTTTTTTTGTTGCAGGAATTTGGTTAGGTTTTGATTATCTTCCATTCTTTTTGATATCTTCAGGTTTTGGTGCTGTTATATTTGCATTATTGTGGAAATTTTTTAAAAATAAGCAAGCGTTTCCCTTTGGTCCGGCACTAATTATTTCTTTTATAGGACTTTTATTATTACAAGGCTTTTTATATCATGAAAATCATTATTATTAATTTAAATTTGTTTACGTTCTTTTCACTTTCTTTAGGTAAAGATAATACGGGGCATATACTTTAAAGGAGTACAATTAAGTGGATCTTACACAACTTCTAGCATTTACTATGCAAAATAATGCATCGGACTTACATTTAAGTTCAGGAAACCCGCCTATTATACGGGTTAATGGGCAAATGAAACGGGTTAAGGGCGATCCTTTGGTAAGTGATGATATTAGAACAATGTTATATTCTGTAATGGCAGAAGATCAGCGCGCGGAATATGAAAAAAATATGGAAATTGATTTTGCTATAGCTTTGGGAGAAAAAGCCCGTTTTCGTGTTAATGCTTTTACAACAAGGCTTGGCGCTTCTGCTGTTTTTCGTACAATTCCAACAGAAATCCCTACTATGGAGCATTTGGGACTTCCTCCGGTAATGCGACGTTTTGCAGAGCTCGAAAAAGGTATTATTCTAGTTACAGGACCTACTGGATCTGGTAAATCAACGACTTTGGCCTCTATGGTTAACCATATAAATTTAACCCAGTCCAAGCATATTTTAACGGTTGAAGATCCTGTTGAATTTTTTCATACATCTAAAAAATCTTTGGTAAATCACAGGGAGGTGGGACAGGATACTAACTCATTTTCTCGAGCCTTAAAAAGTGCGCTTCGTGAAGATCCTGATGTAATTTTAGTTGGAGAAATGCGCGATCATGAAACAATATCATTGGCGTTAACCGCGGCAGAAACTGGACATTTGGTGTTTGGTACCCTGCACGCGAATTCGGCATCTAAAACAATTGATCGTATTATTGATGTTTTTCCAACCGGCGATAAGGAAATGGTAAGAGCAATGTTGTCTAGTTCAATACAAGGCGTTGTTGCTCAGACCTTATTGAGAAGAGTTGAGGGCGGGCGAGTTGGGGCTTTTGAGATCCTCGTTGGTACAAATGCGGTTAGAAATCTAATACGTGAAAATCAAATTCCACAGATGTATTCAATGATGCAAACAGGATCACGCTATGGAATGATAACAATGGAGGATTCTGTTAAAGATCTTCTTGAGGCGGGAATAATAGATGAGGAAGAGGCTCATAACGCGATGCTAAAAGTTACAGATGAAAGCATAGACGAAGAGGGTGAGCGCGATAAGGGGTATGCTGCTGCTGCTCTTGGCGGGGCTAGTTTATCTGGTAATGATGAGTTTGATCTTAATGTGAGTGATGGTGATAGTAATAAGATTGATATTATTACTCCTAATAAAAATGAAGGGGGATATTCATTTTGAACGTTCCACTAATTTTTCAGTATCTTAATTCGATGGGTGAAAATGACGCTTCTGATATGTATTTGACAGTAGGTGTCCCACCAACCTTAAGAGGTGATAAGGATCTTATTAAATTATCAGATGAAGTGCTAACTCCTGATACTATAGAAGAAATTTTAAACTCTATGCTAACTAGTCGTCAGCGCCGAGATTTTGATGCTCAAAATGAGCTTAATACAGCGCTTGACATGGGAGAATATGGTCGCTTTCGTGTTAATGTTATGCGTCAACGTCAATTTCCTGCTCTTGTAATACGGCGCATTGTTTCAGAAATACCAAGTTTTAGCGAGCTGCGATTGCCTAAAGTTCTTGGTGATCTGGCTATGGAAAGGCGCGGGCTTATTCTTGTTACTGGTATGACGGGATCGGGTAAATCAACAACCTTGGCTTCTATGATTGATCAGCGCAATGTTAATAGCTCTGGTCACATAATAACTATTGAAGACCCTATAGAGTTTTTTCATGAGCATAAGGGATGTGTAGTTACACAGCGGGAAGTGGGCGTTGATACAGAGTCTTTTGCTACGGCTATGAAAAATTCATTGCGTCAAAGACCTGATGTTATTCTTGTTGGAGAAATAAGAGATAGAGAGGTTATGGAACAGGCTCTATCTATTGCAGAAACAGGGCATTTATGTTTGGCAACAATTCATACCAATAATTCTTATCAAGCGATTGAAAGAATTGTTAATCTATTTCCAGAAGACTATCATAACCAAATTCGCCTTAATTTATCTATGAACTTAAAGGGAATTATTTCTCAAAGATTATTGCCCAGTATTGGAGGGGGGATGGCTCCTGCAATTGAGGTAATGCTTAACCAAGGGCTTGTTCGTGAGTTAATACTTAAAGGAGACATTGGTAAGATACACGATGTTATGGAGCAAAATAATTCTATTGGCATGTCAACATTTGACCAATCTTTAATGCGTTTATATATGGATGGAATAATCACAGAAGATAGTGCAATAAAAAACTCTGACAAACCATCTGATATGAAAATTAAGGTTCAGCAATCTAAAATGATTAAAGAATCTAAGAGCGCCCAAGGTGGAGTTCTTGAAGCTGTTGATACATCTAGAATATCTTTTAGTGAATAGAGCTAGGTTATGCACAGATCTTAATTGCTAAAAAAGTAAAATAAGTCTTTGTTTTCCTGTATTTATGATCTTATAATAATAAAGTAGAATCATCTTCGGCGCGTTCGTGCCGATTCTCTTGTTTCATAATATTATGTTTCGCTTTGTTGGAGTAGTCTTAGTCATGTTTTCTTTTAAAGGCATAACCTCACGTTTCAATCGTGGGAATTTATATATTTTTGCACTTGTCATTGCCGGTTTTTCATTATCAGGTTGTGATTTGGCTGCTAATTATACAAAGACTGATCGTGCTTCTAATATGGAATTTCAGGATTTCAGGGACGGTCTGGCAGAGCGTTTACCTGAGGTTGAAGATGAGTCTAAGGACAAGGGGGTAGCAGGCTCTATACCAGATCTTCAGCCTTATGTTTCTTTAACTCCATCATCAATGAAATCTATGCCATTGGTTTCAGTATCTGTCAATCAGTCTGTTCCTTTGCGTGATATATTATATGAACTTGCAGAGCAGGCAGAATATGATATTGAGATAGACCCTAATATTAGGGGGGCAATTATATTTACTGCAAGAAATAAGCCCTTTGATGTTGTCGTTAAGCGAATATCTGATATGGCGGGCTTGCGGTATAAGTTTGAAGATGGGTTTTTGCGTGTTGAATTGGATACGCCTTATGTAAAAACATATAAAATTGATTATTTAAGTTTTATTCGCTCTAATGCTGGCTCTGTTAATACAACAGTTTCTGTTGCCTCTACTCAAGGATCAAAAACTGGGGGGGCAAAAGCAGGATCATCTTATGAAGCTGCATCTGAGAGTTCTTCGGATTTTTGGGGAGAGGTTGAAGCAAATCTATCCCAAATATTAGGTGGTGCATCGACAGATGGGCTTAGAACCAAGAAAGACCCAAGAATTACTGCGGCTGATGAAAACCCAGATATAGCCGCTGTTGCCCCTGATTCAGATGGTGAAGGTGTAAATATTCAGCCACCTGATGCGGTTTTGAAGGTTGAATCTTTGCCAATTGATGAAGATGATGATGGAGGTAGTTCTAATAAACCAGATGATGATGATAATGGCATGAGCTATAGCATCAATAAGCAAGCAGGTCTTATAAATGTTAAGGCTACGGAAAAAATCCATAAAAAAATTGCAAAATATTTAGATGTCTTGAGACGCTCTGTATCTTCGCAAGTTCTTGTAGAGGCGAAAGTTTTTGAAGTAGTTTTAAAAGATGAATATATAAATGGAATAGATTGGCAACTTATAAAAAAAGAATTGGTAGGTGGCTTTCTTACAGCTTCTGGAGCTGATTTCTTAAATGCTGTATCTTCGCAGGCTAGGCAAGATACAGTAAATGGAGTGCCATTGGTGGGGGCTGCTGGTCTAACATCTATTCCCACAGGAAGTGTTGCAAATAGCTCAAATTTTGTAACTGGCATTGTTGGTAATGATTTTCAGGCGCTTATCAGAGCTGTTTCAGGGTTTGGAACAGTTCGCGCTTTGGCAAGTCCTAGATTGACCGTACTTAATAATCAATCTGCGGTTTTAAATGTTGCTACTAATCGTGTCTTCTTTGAGCTTGATATTAATAAGACAGAGGCAACCGCCACGGCTCCAGCATCATTTCAATTGGATTCTGAGGCTAAGAGTATTCCAGAAGGTGTTTTGATAAATGTTCAACCATCGATAAATCTTGATGATCGTACCATATCAATGTTTTTGCGTCCTTCTGTCACAAGAATTGTCGGTAGTGTTCAAGACCCTGCTGTTCAGTTTATTGCAGGTGCTAGTGGAATAGTTTCAGAAATTCCAGAGCTTAATGTTCAGGAAATTGATACTGTTGTTAAGGTTGATTCTGGTATGCCTATTGTTATGGGTGGTCTATTGCAAGATAGAATTGCTAGTACAAATGAGGGCGTTCCCATTGTTGGAGAAGTTCCCATATTTGGCAACTTATTTAAGAAAAAATCGGATCTTGTTAGTAAGACAGAGCTGGTTATATTCTTAAAAGCGACTATTTTAGATGCACCAGGGGATTCAATTCATAATACTGACAAGGATTTATATAAGGCATTTTCTGGTGATCGCAGACCATTTAGAATGTGATTATGGTAATATGTGATGTCTCTACCATTGGTAAAATATGTGCTTACCGCGGCTGTCAGGGATAAACTGATTTTATCGCTTACCCTTGTAATGTTGGTGGGGTCGTCTTTGGCGATATTTCTAGGGGGCTCAGCTATAATTGAAAAAGATCAGTTTAGCGTTGTTTTTGCTGCTGCGTCTTTAAGAATAATATCTGTATTTGGTCTAGTTTTATTTGTTGTATTTTTTGTGCGAAGATCTTTTGAAAGCAAGGATATAGAGTTCTTGCTCTCACGTCCAGTATCTCGACTGAATATAATATTTTCTTATGCATTTGCATTTGCAATATTATCATTTGTAATTGGGATTGCTGTAGGGGGAGCGATATATTCTGTTTCTCCTCACCTATTTGGGTATGGTCATGTTATATGGATAGTAACTATAATGGTTGAATCCGTAATAATGGTTAATGTGGCTTTGTTCTTTTCTATGTATATATCTAGTGCTTCTAGTGCTTCTATGGCTACATTAGGGGTTTATGTTCTTGGGCGCTTAATGGGGCAGCTTCTTGGTATTTCAGATTCTACATTGGTAGATAGTAGCGGAATTTATGCTATGGCATTACAATTAGTATCTTTTATAACTCCGCGCCTTGATTTATTGGGGCAAACTTCTTGGTTAATATATGGTTATGATGGCTCTTATGGATTGATCGAAGCTATTATACAAGGGGTATTTTTTTCAGCTCTTATTTTACTTGCTACATCACTAGATTTTGTTCGCAGGCAGTTTTAAGGGGTGTAAATGATCCATAATAATATAAAAGTCGAGAGAATAATATCTATTGCCTTGGTAATTACCTTGTTTTTAAACATATTATTCTGGTTTCATGTCAGGTATATGCAAGCTAGCTGGGATAATGTTCCACCACCGCCTGATAAGAAGTTTGCGGCTGTTTACGGTCTTGGTGATACCAGTTTCTCATATCGCCTTAATGGTGTAATGTTACAAAATATGGGTGATGTAGGTGGGCGTACAACATCATTAAAAGACTATGATTATAATCGTTTAACTAAGTGGTTTTTTCTGCAAGATAGCCTTGATCCTTTATCTAATTATGTTCCCTACTTGGCAACTTTTTATTTTGGAGCAGTTCAAGAGCCAGAGAAATTTCGCCCTGTTTTAGAATATCTTAAAGAGGTTGGTATGCGCCCTTATGGGGAAAAGTGGCGATGGCTGGTTTATGCTATACAAATGGCAAAGAATAATATGGGGGATAAGGATAAGGCGTTAGAGCTTGCATATATTCTTTCTAGTATAAATTATGATGATACACCTGCATGGGTAGAGCAAATGCCAGCTTTTGTCTTGACAGATAAGGGAAAGAAAAAAGAAGCATATGCATTGATGCTTGAAATATTAAAAACCAGCGCTGATAAAATGCATCCAAATGAGGTTAATGCTATGAAATATTATATTTGCCAAAAAATACTAGAAGCAGAGGAAGCTAAGATAAATCAATTATGTGAGGGGATTTTTTAATAATCATTGATTTTAATAGGGAATTTTGAATTTAATCAAATATGGATAAGATTAGCTTTACATTACCAGAAGTATTATCACTAATTGGTGTGATTCAGTGTGTTTATATCCTTGTATATATAAGCTTTAGAGCCGGATCTATACTTAGGATTGTGTTGCCATTTTTGTATTTTTTTGTATTGGGTACAGCATTTTTTATAGATTTGGCACGTCGCCATATTAGTGAAATTTCGCAATATTATGATATTTTAAGCTGGAGCGCGTGGACATTGGGATTACCTTTAAGTGCGCTGCTAATTATTCAAATGTCACAAATTCGTAAACTCCCCCCCTTAGTAGATTGGTTAATTATTTTAGTTGTTCCTGTTTCCTATATTGTTTCAAGAGTTATATCAGCCTATTTAAATGAAGATTGCCGTTATAATGTAATTTGTTTAGATTTTATGATCTGGCTTAATATTACAGGTGTAATTGCTGGGGCAGCTAGCTTGCTTCTTATTTGGGTGCACCGAAATTTATTTTCTGATATTTTACAGCAAAAAGCAGGGAAAGAGCGTTATTGGCTTATACTTTCATTAATTATTGTCAATATTGCTTTTTTGGCATTAATGATAGTATATAGTGCTGGCTATAACAGTTCATTTGATGAAACATTATTACGCACTATTTTAGGGCTATCTTTTGTTTATCTGGTTTCTACTAGCTTATTTCGTATATATCCTGTGGCTTTGTTCATGCCTTATCAGGTTAATGTTGATCAGGAATTTACTATAGAAGAAAAACAGCTTGCAGAAAAAATTGAAAGTTTATTAAAACTAGAAAAAATTTATCATGAGCCGACATATTCAAGATCAGATCTAGCGCATGAGCTTAATGTAGCTGAGTCTATGGTTTCTAAGGTTATAAATATTCATTTTAAGAAATCCTTTCCTCAACTGTTAAATGAATACCGAGTAGAGGATTCAAAAAGGCTTTTACTTGAAACTGATGCTAGTATCAAGATTGTATCACAGGAAGTTGGATTTAATTCTTTACCATCTTTTAATCGTGTGTTTAAAGATTTGGTAGGGCAGAGTCCTAGTTCTTATCGTAAGAATATGATTAAATAAGCCTTAATAAATTCTAGGGTTTTTAACAATTTGTTTTTATAACTTATCAATTTGTTTTTATGATAGGGTTGCGTCCAAAATTAAGCCTTTTTTTAGCGATTTTCTACATTCTGTAAATATATGGGACTGTTATAGAGGTTAAAAGACGTGTATGATTCGCAAGTGCTGTTCAGCACGTTCTTTAAATACTCTCAACTTAACTAAAATTTTTATATTCTTTAATAAGGAGAAATACTATGAATATACAAATCCACGAATCCGTAAAGGACGATAAGGGCTTTACCCTTGTTGAACTTGCGATTGTTATGGTTATTATTGGTCTATTGATCGGTGGTATACTTAAAGGTCAAGAAATGATTGCAAATGCGCAAGTATCTGCAACCGTTGCTCAGGCCAAGGGGATTGACGCTGCAACATCAACATTTAGAGATATGTATGATGCATTGCCAGGTGATATAAATAACCCAACTGTTAGGCTTCCTAACTGTACTGATACATGTGCCAATAATGGTGATGGTAATGCAAGGCTTGCCGGAAACCCTGGTACAGTAGCCACAGAAAATTTATGGTTCTGGGCACATTTAAATGCTGCAGATTTGTTATCTGGAGTTGATAATTCTGGTAATACTGTATGGGGACAAGGGCTTCCTTCTGCAAAAGCAGGCGGTGGTTTTACAGTTGGCTATACAAATGATGGAACATTGCCTAACGGATCTGGTACAGGTCGTGGTGGTCACTGGTTAACCATTCAAGGCATAACAGGTACACCTGGTAGTGCCGCTTTAACTGCATCAGAGGCTGCGCGCATGGATCGTAAAATGGATGATGGTGCATCTGATACTGGTTCTGTAATTGCATCTGATACCGGTAGCTGTGAGTCTTCTGCTGGGGTGTATAATGAGGCAGCAGATGTTCAAGATTGTGGTTTGAATATCCGTATCCAAGGATAATATACTTAATATCCTTAATATACTTAATATACTAAGGATAATATAATAAATCTAAAAACCAATGAAAAAGAGCCTTATTTCTATTTAAGGCTCTTTTTTGCGCTTTAATATATTTAATATAGCGCAAATATAGTAACTTGAATTTATTTTATGATGTCGTTGCCGCGTTCCTGACATAGGTTATTACGCTTTGTCACTTGTTGTCACTTGCGTGCCTTGTCCTAAAAGAATAAAGCCAAACCACTATTATTCCACCATAGTGTTGTGGGTAAGACAACGGAGGTTATAAGACAATGGAGGTTAAGTTATTTAACAATTATTCCTCTTTCTTTATTATTTCTTTTTCCCACCCATTACCTTAACGTAATCTGTTAGCCCGCCAATTAAATCAAGTGGCAATGGCAAAATAATGGTAGATCCTTTTGAATTTGTAAATTCGGACATAGTTCCTAAATAACGCAACTGCATGGTTTCTGGGCGTTTTGCTAATATTGTTGCCGCCTCATCAAGTTGTTGTGCTGCTTGTAATTCCCCTTCGGCATTTATGACTTTGGCGCGTCTTTCGCGTTCTGCCTCGGCTTGTTTGGCAATCGCCCTAACCATTGTTGGGTCAATATCAACATTTTTAATTTCAACATTTGTTACCTTTACGCCCCAGCCTTCTGTTCTATGATCTAATATTTCTTGAATATCATTATTAAGTTTATCGCGCTTAGATAGCATCTCGTCCATTTCATGCTTACCCATAACAGAGCGCAGAGTCGTTTGTGCAAGCTGGCTGGTAGCCATGATGAAATCTTCGACTTTATTAACCGCCATTCCAGGGTCAATAACACGGTAATAAACAACCGCATTTACTTTTACCGATACATTATCTTTTGATATAACATCTTGAGAGGGTATATCTTCGGTTCTAATGCGCATATCAACTAGCAAGACGCGCTGAATCCCAGGGATAATTAGTTGCACTCCCGGACCACGATTGCTTGTATATCGACCAAGAGTATATATGACTCCGCGCTCATATTCTTGGATAATACGTACAGATGATAGTAATAGAATTACTAGAAAAACTAAAAAGGGTACAAAAAACGTCATGTTATTTAAGCTCCTAAAAGTTAAAGGGTAAATATTTCAATATGATTCAATTCAAGCAGTTATTATCAGGTTAAGTTTATCAATGGATTTTACAGTTACTTCATCATCAGGGTTTAGATCCATTTCTTTTTCAGAAGAGGCTTTCCATATTTCTCCATCAATAGTGACAGATCCTTTTTTACCATTCCATTTTAATATTTTTGCCTTTGTACCAATCATACCTTCTTTTCCTGTTGTTGATTTTCTTCGGCGTAGCCATAAATGCACGGAAATAATGCTTGCTATGATAGAAAATTCAACAAAGGCAATGCCAAATAATATTGGCCAGCCCATAGTAATTCCGAATAAAAGATCATTGCCAGTTTGCAATGCATATCCTGCATAAAGGGCAAGCAAACCATTTAAAGCGATAAGCCCAAAGGAAACCACGCCAAGCTCTGCTATTATAAGCAAGATACCAGCAATATAAAGTGAGGATATGGCGCTGTCTTGACTTATAAAGCCGAGCAGATACATGGCAGTAATTAAACTAGCAATCACTTATCACTCCATTAATAATTTAATTTTGTTAATAATTTAATTCTGTCTCAAATGATATTATTAAAGCATGTCATTTTCTTTTTGTCGAGTTTTGCTAATTATTTTGCTTCAGTTTATCAACGGTTAATATTTAAGGTTGTCTATTTATTATTATTAACGATCCAATTACTGACCCAATGATTTAACTATGGCATCGCCCATTTCAGATGTTGAAACTTCAAGGCATCCTTTTGTCATTATATCTTCTGTACGTATTCCATCATTAAGAACCTTTTGTACAGAATTTTCTATTTTTTCGGCTATATCACCTCTATCAAAAGAGTATCGCAAACACATTGCTAGGCTTAATATCGTGGCAAGAGGGTTGGCTTTTCCTTGTCCTGCAATATCAGGGGCAGATCCATGAACCGGTTCATAAAGCGCGCTTGAGCCTTTATGACCCAACGAAGCAGAAGGCAGCATTCCTAAAGATCCAGTAAGCATTGCCGCCTCATCTGATAATATATCACCAAATAAATTATCGGTTACTATGACATCAAATTGCGACGGGTTTTTGAGCAATTGCATCGCGCAATTATCTGCGTACATATGTTCTAATGTAACATCTGAAAATTCCTCAGCACGGAGCGTGCTAACTTCTTCACGCCAGAGTTTGCCACTTTCCATTACATTAGCTTTTTCGCAAGAATGGACTTTATTAGAACGTTTGCGCGCCAAGTCAAATGCAACGCGCGCAACTCGCTTTATTTCCTCTGTAGTATAGCTTTGCGTATTTATACCGCGCCTTTGACCATTTCCTATATCTTTGATTCCTCTTGGCTCTCCGAAATATACGCCACTTGTAAGCTCGCGCACTATAAGGATATCAAGCCCGCGTACAATTTCAGGCTTTAATGTTGAAGCATCAATAAGCGCGTCAAATACAAGGGCTGGGCGCAGATTAGCAAATAGGTCAAGCTCTTTACGTAATCGTAAAAGACCTGCTTCGGGGCGTTTATTATACTCAACATTATCCCATTTAGGACCGCCAACTGCTCCCATTAATATGGCATCAGATTTTCTACAATTTTCCAGAGTTTCATCGGCTAGCGGAGTGCCATATTCATCATAAGCTTGTCCACCAATTAAATCTTCATGAGTTTTTATCGTAATATCGGTATTACTATTTATCCAGCCAATAACTTTTTGCGCTTCGTTGACAATTTCTGTGCCTATGCCATCGCCAGATAGTATTTGTAGTGTATAATCCATATTTTTATATCCAAAGTTCATATCCAAGGTTTTTTATCGGCCATTTCTTTCTCAAAAGAAGAAATTTGTAAATTTTTTTGCATTGTAAGGGCAATATCGTCAAGCCCATTCATTAGGCAATGTTTACGAAATGGATCAATATCAAAAGCAAAATGGAATTTATTGCCGCGGGTTATGGTCTGTTTTTCCAGATTAACTTCTATCATAGCCTCAGGATAGTTTTTAGCTTCTTGCATAAGCTCATCAATTTGCTTTTGCGTTAATATGATGGGTAAAATGCCGTTTTTAAAACTATTACTATAGAAAATATCAGCAAAAGATGGAGCAATGATACAGCGCACTCCCATATCTAAAATTGCCCATGGTGCGTGCTCTCGGCTAGAGCCACAACCAAAATTTTTGCCAGTTATTAGAATTTGAGCGCCCTTATATTCGGGCTTATTAAGCACAAAATCAGGATTTTCATTTCCATCTTCGTCATAGCGCAGATTGTAAAAGGCGCTAATTCCAAGACCAGTGCGTTTAACGGTTTTTAAGAACTGCTTAGGAATAATAATATCAGTATCAATATTTATCATATCCAAAGGTGCAGCTTTTGCGTTTAATGTAGTAAATTTTTCCATAGGCTATGGTTTAAGATCAGATGCATTTAAAATCAAGTGTGATCTTTATTATTTTCTTATAGACCAAGCTCTTCAGAAGGTGTTTCTTCTTCAATATCTAATACGGGGGTATTATTATTAAATTCGTTTAGTTTCATAGCCTTGAATGCGGCATATATGTCCTGATCAAAATGCCCTTTATAGCGTGTTTCGATTTTTTCAAAAATTGATGGTGCGTCAAATTTATCGCCGCGCTTTATTTGATGGGGGCGCGGGTGAGTAAGGCCGTCGTAATGCTCAACTATTGCGGCTAACTTTGCAGGTCTAGAGATTTCATCACCAGTTAGGCCATAATGCCCCTGACCGTTAACTGCTTCGTGGTGGTGCTTTATTATATCAATAGCCAAATCTTTAAAAGGATGATTGATATAATTAAACGTATTTTCAAATTTTTTTACACCCAAATCAACATGTTTACGCTTTAATGCTTTTTGCTCTGCGTTAGGAGTGCCATCAATATCCCATATTTCAGGTGGAAGTTCAGGTTTTCCAAGATCATGGATAAGTGTTGCATAATACATATTATTAGCTACGCGTTGCCCCAGCCCTAATTCTAGAGCCGTGTCCCTTACTGCTTTGGCTGCGTCATAAGCATGTTGGTAGAACATATAGTCAGAAAGAGGATTTCTCTTTTTGTCATATTCTCTTAAAATGTCTAATTGTTCTTCTATAAAGGGCAAGAATAATGTTTGGCATAACTCGTCTATTTCAAAGTCAAAATCATCAGGCCAGCCAAGCTGTATTAGTTGCTCATGAGAGCAATTGTTAAAAGTGCTTTGTTGGTTTTTTGCACTATTTGAAAAGACTTGGTTCATATTTGTACTTTATCACGCCAATTTAAATAAATTACTAACCGAATTTTTCCTGACAATAGATCACATGCCCTTGTATGTCAAATATATGTAATATATGTAATTTCAATATTTTATTATACTGTATGTCAGGTCTAAATTAGTCATTGGAAGGTTTGTTTGCTTCTTCATTTGGGTCTTGTAGCGGGATTGGGTCTTTATGAATAATGGGAAGAGCACCTGCCCAAGCGTTGAAAAGACCTTGTTCGAGTTGTTCTTGTTCATTTTTGCTAAGCTCTTTTGCGCCTTCTGGAATAAAATGGATTTCCCCATCTTTACGCCCATCACCGATGGGGCACATCATGTAAAATTCTTCCTCATCAGGATATGGGGATGCAAAAATCTCAGGGGCATGAGCCGAATATCCATAATATGTATCTGTTCTTGCAACTAAAAATTTTAGACCAAGAGTTCCGGCTAAATCATCTATTTCTTTCTTATCAACATCATTTTTATCATTAAGCTCAATTGAGCGCAATATGGCATCTTTTGATTTTCCGCCAAGCTTATACCATTTTACATTTTGGTTGGCTGCTAAAGGTTCATTTCTAGTTTTATTGTTAAAATTTTCTGACATCGCTAAATTTTCCTTTTATTGCTGCTGCTGCTGCCATAGCAGGGGATACTAAGTGAGTTCGCCCGCCTCGTCCTTGACGACCTTCAAAATTACGATTAGAGGTTGAGGCGCATCGCTCTTTAGGTTTTAGTTGATCTGGATTCATACCCAAGCACATGGAACAACCTGGCTCACGCCAATCAAAGCCAGCTTCTACCAATATATCTGCTATACCCTCTTTTTCTGCCATTGATTTTACAATCCCTGATCCTGGCACGACCATCGCTTCTACGTTTTTTGCTACTTTGTTGCCTTTTGCGATTTTTGCCACTTCGCGCAAATCTTCTATTCGTCCATTTGTACAAGATCCAATAAAGACCTTATCTATTGTTATATCAGTCATTTTCATGCCTGGTTCTAATCCCATATAATCTAGCATTCTGCGTACAGATTCTTGTTTATTTGGATCGTCAAAATCATCTGGAGCAGGTACACAACCATTTATAGGAACAACATCTTCTGGCGTTGTTCCCCATGTTAGGGTGGGGGCTATATCTTTGGCATTTATAGTTATCTCTTTATCATAAATTGCCCCATCATCGGAATATAGAGTTTTCCAATAAGCTACAGCCTTATCCCAAAGTTCTGCTTTTGGAGACATAGGGCGACCTTTTAAATATTTAAATGTGGTTTCATCAGGTGCAATCAATCCTGCTCTTGCTCCTGCTTCGATTGACATATTGCAAATTGTCATTCTTCCTTCCATGGAAAGGTATTTAATAGCCTCACCAGCATATTCAATGACATGACCAGTTCCACCAGCAGTGCCAATTTCACCGATTATTGCCAAAATCATATCTTTGGCTGTGACACCAGGTGCAAGCTCTCCATTAATGGTAATCCGCATATTCTTGGCAGGCTTTTGAATAAGGGTTTGTGTGGCTAGAACATGTTCAACCTCGCTGGTACCAATGCCAAAAGCAAGCGCTCCAAAAGCACCATGAGTTGAGGTATGGCTATCGCCGCAAACAATGGTCATTCCCGCTTGAGTAAAGCCTTGCTCTGGACCGATAATATGGACAATTCCCTGACGACTATCATGAAGATCAAATAGCTTTATGCCAAATTCTTCACAGTTTTTTGCAAGAGTTTCAATTTGAATACGGCTATCTTCCTCCTCAATAGGTTTAGAGCGATCAGTTGTTGGTACATTATGATCCATAACTGCAAGAGTATTTTCGGTTTTTCGTACCTTACGCCCGCTCATTCGCAAACCTTCAAAAGCCTGAGGAGAGGTAACTTCATGCACAAGGTGGCGATCAATATAAATTAGACATGTGCCATCTTCTGATCTTTCAATAACATGATCGTCCCAGATTTTTTGGTATAGGCTGCGCTGCATATTTATTTTAACTCATATTTTAACTGATAAAAACTATCTTAGCTGTATAGTTTGAAAACATGTTTTTGTCGAGTATTCCTACAAAATATTTGCTTTTTGATACAAATATGTTACATAATCCACGTATAAAAATTAAATAATTCTAAGGGTGAATAAAATGGCAGATGGTTCTATAAGTAATATTGATGAACAGATTATAACTACAGGTGGGGGGGACTCTCCGCTCCTTACTGCTATATTTAGTGATGCAAGCGCTGGATCGGTAGCCCGCGATCCGATTCTTCTTGGGGTTAAAGAGGGTACATATTATGTCCATGAAACTTCTGGTTTTATGGGCTTAAGTCATGAGATAAAGACATATAATGAAGTTGAGTTTTTCCAAACTCATGGTGATCCTTCACAAATGGTAAGCCTTTTTGATTATAATAGGGATCTAGAGGGTATAAATCCCGCTCGTGATGTTACCATGGAAAAGGCAGCAGATATTTATAATAATGCAGTGCGTCTTGGTTTTGTAAAAGATGATTCTAGGGTTGTAACTGAAATGGTTGAGTATGAGGGTAAACTTAACTTTGGAAGATTAGAAAGGGAGTTGGCATCTAACATTGATAGGTATGATGGTATTCCTGGTGTAGTAAAAGACCAGATAAAAGATTTGATTGAGCAATCAAGGGAACTTAAGGCAACTGGAACAGTTATGCTAGCTCGAGTAAATAATATAGAAAAAGATGTGGCTGAGGCTGGGTTAAGCGATATGGGCTTTGACGGTATTCAAGGCTCTATTCGTACTTTTTCTCGTGATGGTTTAGTTGAGTTTGGCGGAGAGATTAAGCCGGCAGAAACACCTTTGGTTAAGTAGTTAAAAGTTTTCCTATATTTAACGTTATATAAACCTTTTCCTATTATATTTCTTGTGCGAGGCAGCATAATAAGCAGCACAATAAAGGGAAAGGTTTTTTTATGGCTCATATATCGGTTGAAAATAATGGTATAAGGTCTGAGTTCAGGCTTAATGATAAGCAAAAGCCATTGATAGAATTTGTTGATCCTTCTTATGTACGATCTAGCGCGGTTTTACTTGACCCTAGGTCTAGAGGAGTTCACGTTTTATTGCATGAGGGGGTATTTCTTATAGGTCATGCTTCGGATAATTTTTTTGAAACTCTGATGCAATCTGATGATATAGAGCTTTGTTCAACTTTACCCAATGGGGAACGGATTTTATTACAAGCACCAGTTAGTTTGCTACATAACTCAAGTAAGATACCAGAAAGCAAAGATAGGAATGATAATTGCAATGGTAGTTACAGTGGTAAATTTCCTACATATGCGGCTGGAGGTTATGCTTTAAGCGCTTTATCGTGACTTAAAGATAAATAAAAAAAAGAAGATAAATAAAAAAAGAGCCCGTCAGCAGGCTCCTTATTCATTCCGTTTTTTAAATCTAAGCTGAAATACAGCTAAGCTATTTTCTAGATGACTTTTTACCTTTTTTAGATTCTCTTGGCTCAATATCATGACCAGTTGTACGCTCTGCAATGCGTGCTGCTTTACCGCGACGATCGCGAAGATAATAAAGTTTTGCACGACGGACTGAACCGCGACGGATAACCTCTATTGAATCAACTCTTGAACTCCAAAGTGGGAAAACACGCTCTACACCTTCTCCATAGCTGATTTTGCGTACTGTAAAGCTTTCATTTATTCCATGACCTTCGCGAGCAATACAAACACCTTCATAGGCTTGAATGCGCTCACGTGTGCCTTCTTTAATTTTAACGTTAACCTTGATTGTATCACCTGCATCAAATTTAGGAACTTTTTTTGTTTTTTGTAGTTCATCAAGCTGCTTAGCTTCAAATTTTTGTAGTGTATTCATGGCATTATACCTTTTTATTAATCCTTTATCAGAACCCGATTTCGAATAGAAACACTGCTGAAACTACCGGCGGTTCAATTATCTTTTTTTCTGGATTGCTCCAAAGTTGCGCTTCTTTTATAGTAAATAATGCTTAAAGACAAGATATTTTTTGCTTTTATTGTCTTTGTCATATAAATATGGATGATTATTATGGTTTTTCTGCTATATATTTATGCCAAAGATCGGGGCGGTTTCTTTTGGTTATATCTTCCGATTGTTCTAGTCGCCATTTTTCAATATTTTTGTGATGACCAGAGGTTAGAATTTGGGGGACTATACGTTCTACGCCGTTTGAGTCAACCCATTTGGCAGGCTTAGTATAATGAGGATATTCAAGTAAATCATTAGAAAAACTTTCTTCATCGGGGGTTGTGTTGTTTCCCATAACTCCGCTAAGTAGCCTTATACATGAATCCATGAGTATAATAGCCGCAGGCTCGCCACCAGATAGTACATAGTCGCCAATAGATACTTCTTCGAAATTATGAGCATCAAGTACGCGTTGATCCACACCCTCATAACGTCCACAAAGTATTGTTAAAACTTTTTCATTTGCAAGTTCTTGAGCCATATTTTGATTAAGTGTTTTGCCGCGTGGGCTCATATATATTTTACGTCCTTGATTTGGAATTGAGAGCAGGGCGCTTTCAATTATATCAGCGCGCATTACCATTCCAGCACCACCGCCAAATGGCGTATCATCAACGCTTTTATGTACTCCACTAGAAAAATCACGGATATTTATGCTGTTATATGACCATATATCTTTATCAAGTGCCTTGCCACTTAGTGACATACCAAGGGTTCCTGGAAACATCTCAGGGAATAGAGTTAGAAGATTTACATGCCAGTTACTCATATATACATTATTCTATTATGAATTGATTAGCATTTGAAACGGTGATTGTATTTTGCACTAAATTTATATCAGTTATAAATTCATCTTGAAATGGAACAAAGTAGCTTTCGCCTGACTTTGGTTTTATTTCCAGCAGCTCGCCCGCTCCGAAATTGGGGACACCTATAATCTTTCCAATGGTTTTAGAGTGTTCATCTATTACATTAAGACCGATTAAATCCTCAATATAATATTCATCATCGCTCTTTATTTCAGGTAATGTTTCACGTGGAACATACAAGGAACATTTGATATTTTTAGCATCTTCGCGGGTGTTTATACCTTCAATTTGTGCTAAAATATATTTACCCATAGGGTTTTTTAGTGTGATGTTCAGGGTTTTGTTACCGCTTTCTTCTGTAAAACACTTGCCGTTTAGAAGTTTTGTATTTTCACAATATGGCACAATTTTAACCAGCCCCTTAACACCGTGAGCAGATGTAACTTTGCCGATACATATACGCTTTTGCTTAGGTGGAGCAGGGCTGGTCATAATATCTAAATCCAAAGATTTAAAAAGATTAAAAAAAAGGGGCAGTTATTCTGCCGCTTTGTCTTTCTTTTCTTCTTCCGCAGGAGCTTTTTCTTCAGAAGCACCGCCGGCAGCGGCCTTTGCTTCTTCTTCTGCGGCTTTAGCAGCTTCTTCAGCGGCTTTGCGTTTTTCTTCTTTTTCTGCAATAAGCATCTTAGCTTTTTCACCTGGTGCAGATTTCTTAGGGCGCTCAGGTTGTTTTGGCATGTCGATAAGTCCAGCTTTTCCAAGGAATAAAGCCACGCGCTCTGATGGTTGCGCGCCTTGAGAAAGCCAGTATTTAATTCGATCTTCAACAAGCCTAACGCGGTTTTCGTCATTATCGGCAAGAAGGGGGTTATATGTGCCTAATTTTTCGATATAGCGCCCATCACGCGGCATGCGCTTATCTGCAACAACAATGCGATAAAAGGGGCGTTTCTTGCGTCCGCCTCTAGATAGTCTGATAGATAGTGCCATTTCATTTTCTCCTTATATAACAATAACTTAATTCAGATCAGCAGATAGTCTTTATTACATTACCGACTATCAGGTGATATGAAGTCTTTTAACGTTTCTTTTTCTTTCTTTTTTTCTTAGTTCCACCGCGTATGGCAGGCATTCCCGGCAATATTGCACCAGCACCACTTATTTCAGCGCCAGCAAGCGGATTTCCCCCCCCACCTGCGCTGGTGGCAAATGGATTAGGGCCAAGCAGGCTTTGTTCATCTTTTGCCGTGGCTAAATCTGCGCCAAGTGCATCTGGATCCATGCTTTTAGCTATAAGCTCCATATCATCGGCTTTACCGCCCATCATATCTTTCATCATTCCCATCATTTGTCCCTTGCCCATTTTACGCATGCGCTTCATCATGATTTGCATTTGTTTTTGCTGTTTTACCAGAGCGTTAATTTCCTGAACTGTTGTACCAGAACCAGCGGCAATGCGCTTTTTACGTGATCCATTCATAAGTTCGGGTTTTGCGCGCTCTTTCGGTGTCATGGAAAGTATTATTGCTTCTTGCTTTTTGACAATAGAATCATCAATGCCTGCTTCTTCAAGTTTGCTTGCCATAGAGCTTAAACCTGGCATCAGCTTTATAAGCGAGCCCATGCCCCCCATTTTATTCATTTGGCGGATTTGCGATAGAAGATCGTTAAAATCAAATTGTCCTTTTTTAAGTTTTTTTGCAATTTTCAAGGCATCTTCTTGATCCACATGCTCAACAGCCTTTTCAACCAAGGAAACAACATCACCCATGCCAAGAATACGACCTGCAACGCGCTCTGGGTGGAAGGCCTCAATCTCTGTCCATTTTTCACCAGTACCTACAAGCTTAATTGGCTTGCCTGTGACGGCTTTCATGCTCATTGCTGCACCACCGCGTGAATCCCCGTCCACGCGCGTTAATATAATTCCGCTTATGCCTATGCGCTCATTAAAGATCTTAGCAGTATTTACCGCGTCTTGCCCTGTCATGGCATCGGCAACTAGTAAAGTTTCAACTGGATTGCTAAGCTTTTTTATATCCTCAATTTCTTGCATCAATTCTTCATCAATGCTAAGGCGGCCAGCAGTGTCAAGTATAACTACGTCATAGCCTTCCTTGCGACCAGTATCCATAGCACGTTTTACTATATCGCGTGGTTTTTGCCCTTCGATAATTGGCAAAGTTGCAATATTGGTTTGTTCTCCTAGGATTTTGAGCTGTTCTTGCGCGGCGGGGCGATATACGTCTAGCGAAGCCATAAGAACTTTTTTGCCGTATTTATCGGTAAGAAGTTTGGATATTTTTGCACTTGATGTGGTTTTACCCGATCCTTGCAATCCAGCCATTAAATAAGCACATGGTGGAGTGACAAATTGCAGCTCTGCGGTTTCACTGCCTAGCATTTCCACCAGAGCATCATTAACAATTTTAATTACCTGTTGCGCGGGGTTAACACCCTTTATTACTTCTTTACCAATGGCTTTATCTTTTATGGTGGCTATGAAGTCTTTGACAACAGGAAGGGCAACATCGGCCTCAAGCAATGCAATGCGAATCTCACGGCTTACCGCCATTACATCATTTTCACTTAAAGAGGCTTTACCCCTTAATTTTAGAAAAACACCGCCTAATTTTTCGCTCAAACTATCAAACATAAAAAACCAATCTATAAACAAACAAAACACACCACAGTGAGCGTAAATTCGCCGACTATGGTGTACCGCTAAGCACTGAAAAACAGCTTTTCAGTGGAAATCGGAGGTAAAATATGCTTTATGTGCGCATATGTCAAGAAAAGCTTTGATATAATAAAGTTTAAAAATGCAAGGATAGTATTATTATGAAGTTTAGGAAAATGCATGGGCTAGGGAATGATTTTGTTATTTTTGATGCAAGGCAGGAAAATATATTTCTTACGCCTGAGGATATGAGGCTAATTGCAGATCGCCATTGGGGGGTTGGCTGTGACCTTATTACAGTAATGGATTTATCTGAAAAAGCTGATATTCAGGCGTTTTTCTTTAATTCCGATGGTTCTGATAGTGCGGTTTGTGGTAATGCTACGCGTTGTATAGCGGATATAATTATGAGTGAAAGTGGCAAAGATAGCTGCACCATAGAATCAGGAGAGCGCATATTAGAATGCCATAAAAAAGGAGATATGCTGGTTCAGGTTAATATGGGGCGGCCTGAAGGTATTCGTGAATATGCGCTAGCATATGGGGGAGTAGAAAATCCCGTAGCCGTTGATATGGGTAATCCGCATCTTGTATTTTTTGTTGATGATCTTGATGTAATAGATATTGAAAAAGCAGGATCGTTTTTTGAAAATCATGAAATGTTTCCAGAGCGCACAAATGTTGAGTTTGTACAGCTTATGGATAAAAAAAATCATATTCGGCAAAAAACATGGGAGCGTGGCTGTGGCATTACACAGGCATGTGGTTCTGGTGCATGCGCGGTTATTGCCGCGGCTAATTATCGGGATCTGGTAAATTCTCAAGCAGAAATAGAGCTTGATGGTGGGGTTTTGCAAATGGAAATTATTGGTGATGGTAATATACTTATGAGCGGAGCGGTGGCCTATGTATTTGATGGTGTGCTTTATGATGGATAAAATGATGGATAAATTTTTTATGGGTAAATGTTGTTAATGGCTCAGGATAAAGAATCAAAAGAACCTAGTATAAAGACTTTTGGTTGCCGTTTGAATTTTTATGAGAGTGAAGTTATGCGTTCTCATGCAAAAAGAGCTGGCCTTGATAATGCAATTATCTTTAATACTTGTGCGGTTACAAAAGAAGCAGAACGCAGCGCAGGGCAGGCAATAAGGCGTGCGCGAAGGGAAAAACCTAATGCGCGGATTATCGTTACAGGATGCGCCGCACAGATTGATCCTGATAAATATGCTTCCATGGCAGAGGTAGATCAGGTAATTGGCAATGATTTAAAACTTAGATCTGAAAGCTGGGGGCTTGAGCCTCAGGAAGATAAAATTCTGGTTAATGATATAATGTCAGTTAAGGAAACAGCCGGGCATTTAATTGAAGGGTTTGAGGATAAGTCCCGTGCTTTTCTTCAGGTGCAAAATGGTTGTGATCATCGCTGTACTTTTTGCATTATTCCATATGGGCGCGGTAATTCTCGATCTGTTCCTATTGGTGTAATTACCAGGCAAGTAAGAACATTAGTTGATCAGGGATATAATGAGATTGTATTTACAGGCGTTGATGTAACCTCTTACGGGGGGGGCTTGCCAGGAAGCCCAACCTTAGGGCAGATGATAAGGCGGGTGCTTGCTCTTATTCCTGAATTGCCGCGCGTTAGGCTTTCATCGCTAGATCCTGTGGAAATAGATGATGATATGTGGAAGCTAATCGCAGAAGAGCCACGATTTATGCCGCATTTGCATCTATCTTTGCAGGCTGGTGATGATATGATCTTAAAGCGTATGAAGCGCAGGCATTTACGCCAAGATGTAATTGATGTTTGTAAGCGCGCGCGCGAGTTACGTCCTGAAATGGTTTTTGGCGCCGATATAATTGCAGGATTTCCTACTGAAAGCGAGGAAATGTTCCAAAACTCTATTAAAATAATAGAAGATTGTGATATTACTTACCTAC
>JALTAZ010000122.1 GCA_027075555.1 Micavibrio sp. | reverse complement strand
TTATTATATGAAACCAAATTTCTGGTAAACTCACATGAGATATTAGCGTCCCCGCGCGCCTTAAGGAAAAAGGGCTTTTTTATTTCCCAAAAATCCGCTACATACTTACCTATAATCAATTATATGAATGGGGGCGCATATGTCTGCTGTGAAAAAAACTGCAAAAATCACCTTGGGGTTATTCTCATTTTTCGTGCTGCTGATAGTTATTGGCGCTGGATACATATATGTGAATATGGATAATATGGTCAAACAATTTGCTGAACAAGCTGCAAGCGACGCTCTAGGAGTTCCTGTAACAATCGAAAAGATGAAAATATTACTAGAGGATAAAAAAGTCATTGTCAGTAATATTGCAGTTTCTAACCCTAAGGGCTATAGCAGGCCTAACGCAATAAAAATAAATGAAATATCTGTTGTAGGAGAGAGCTTTTCCACGGCCCTTTTAACATTTTCCAATATCAGCGTCGAAGGAACAACCGTAAATCTAGAAGTAAGTGAAAATGGTACAAATTTAGGGGATCTTAAAAAGCATGTAGAGCAAAAATCAATTTCCAACAAATCCACCCCCTTAACAAAAACAAAGCAAGCATCAGAAGACAAACCCCAAAATAATGACAAACAAAAAGACTTAAAAGTCATTGTTAAAAACTTTGCCCTTACCGGCGCACAATTAACCCCAAGTGTAACATTGTTAGGTAATAATGATCTGGCAACCATAAAAGTTCCTGATATTCGCCTAAGCGGTATTGGAGAAAAAGAAAACGGTGTCCTTGCAGAAGAAGCCATTGCACAAATTATGAATTCAGTTTTGGAAAGATTTAATAAATCTTCTAATAGTGCCGGCTTTTTAGAAGGACTATCATTGGAATCTTTGAATGCCATAGGTATAAGCACCGGTGAGGTATTTAAGAAGAACCTGAAGAAAAGCTATAAGAAAGAAGTCAAAAAATTTAAAGAAGGCTTTCAAGAACTTAAAAATATATTTGAATAAGCATTAACGCGACTTTAACTCTTATAATATAGTTGTTTGGCTTTATTTTAGGACAAAGCGCAAGTGACAAAGCGTAGTGATAACCTACGTGAGGAACGCTAAAACAAAGTCATAAAAAAACATAAGCTACTATTACTAGTGTAGTATTGTAGTAGCGTCAAAAAGCCTAGCACGCCACAAACCTTACCGCATCGCACCAACAAAAAGGTTGTAAATACACACGACAATCTCACATGGCAATTTCAAAAGAGTTTAGCTTATAGCTTTGCTACTACTAAATTGCTGGAGCCGTTGGTCCACTCATATTCACATTTTGCTCAGGATCAAGCTGCATTTCAGGGGCTTGAACAGCCAACTCAGGCTCTGTATTCTCAAAGCCAATCGCAGGAGCCACATTATCAATGCCGGCTTCTAACTGTGCATACATCGCAACCTCATCAGCTTTTTGTATATATTCTGAGAGCTCAGTAAACCCTGATTCCTCTGCCATTCCATGAAAATCTGCAAGGGTATCTCTGTAACTATTATCAGTTCCCATGGCCTCGTTAAGCTGATTTTCTGAAATACCAACAGAAGCCAAAGCCATATAAATCGCGGCCACTACAGGGTTTTCGTTATCGACACTGGCCACTGGCAAATCTAAATCTTCTACAGGATGGTCAAGCCCAGGGTTTTTCTCATGCAAAACATCATGCTCAACACCCGACACAATACGCTCTTTAGCAGATAAATCCGCAGACTTCATTTCATCTGCAACGCTTTTATCCAATGCCTCTTGGTTATCATCTACATTCCCTGCAAGAACGTTATTATGTTGGCTCGCTCGACCACTCGCCCCGGCTATATACTCGCCTGCCTGATCATAGGTACCCTCATTACCAGAATTGACAACACTTAGATGTATGTCATTTGGTGAATATTTCTGAAGATCAGGATCAGTAGTTATCCCCTCAAAATACGCTTCGCGCTCTGCCGCGCTGTCTAGATCATTTGGATTATTATCAAGAGCCATTATCTTTTCCGCCTATACTATATTATTATTAGTTACCTGTATTCTACCCGCTAAAAGCAATAAAACGCAAATAAAATCGCAAAAATTTTAGGCATTGACAACTTCAGGCAATATTTCATCAAAGTTATGGGCTAACTGATGCCCATAGGAATTAGGCATTTCCCTATCACGGTCAAGAATAATTACATTCATTCCCGCACAAGCCGCAGCCGATATTTCCTCTATATTATCTGAAATAAATAATATCTCACTCACATGAACATCAATATCCGCAGCAATCTTTTCATAACTTTCAGGCAATTTTTTGCTACCCATACCAGTGTCATAATATCCTGAGAAAAAAGATGTTAAATCCCCTTGTTTTGTATAAGCAAGCAGCAATTTTTGCGCCAATAATAAAAAACCAGATGAATATACATATAAATCAATATGTTGATCTTTCCAACGCCTCAAGCCATGAAACGCATCATCATAAATATGAGTAACCAATTCACCAGATCTATACCCCTCTTCCCATATCATTTCTTGTAAAGTATTAAGGGGCGTTTTCTTTTTATCCTCATCAATATAGCGCAGCAAAACCTCTATTACCTCTTCAACATTAAGATCTGGATTATTTTCCTCTTTACGAACATCATTTATTATTTGCTCTATTTCTTTTTCATGATCCCAAACATAATCAGGAAGATTGTTATAAGCATAAGGAAGCAAAGTATCCTTAACAAAAGATAAAGAGCTTATTACCCCTTTTATACCTATAACTATCGCTTTTATTTCCTGCGCCATTTCTAAGCTGCCTTCTTTTTTTATATTTTTAATATTTTAGGAATCCATACGCAATATTGTCGTACGAATATTCTGAAATCAAGCCATCGTCTATAAATAAAGGACAATTTACAATTTAGCTACAAATAAAATTATCAATGAACAAAAACCACCGCCACAAAACAAATTAGGCGATGGTCAATAATTATTTAAACTTTAAACCATGGTTTTTTGTAAAAACTAAGCAGCCATAGCTTTTGTTGCCTTTTGAACAGCTTTATTTATTTCCGCACTTACAGGCTCTGAACTATCTGTAAGCAACTTGACACTAATCTCAGAAATTTTTGTTGCACCAGACATCATATCATCAAAATTTGTCTGAATAATCTTATTCTGAACTTCAGCAAATTCATTTATAGTTTTGCTACTCATAGCCTCTTTAATCAATTTTGCCTGTTTCTCAGCCGAACTTTGTGACAAAGACATCACCGTTCCTAAAATGTCCTCAAACCCCTTCATCATAATTGCACATGATTTTGAACATGCCTCAGAATATTGAGTACTAAAATCCGCAGTATCCTTAATAATTTTATCAAATTGTGTTGCTGTCTTGCTCATAATAATCTCCATATTTTTGGTGCTCAAGCTATAAAAATAATTTCATCTACAAGAACCTACCAAATTCTTTTGCGTTGCACAATGCCCATTATGAATATATTTTTGTGCGATAACAGTCAAGAAAAAATTGTGCATCGCACAAAATTGGACAAATAGATTAAAATAAGATATAATTTGCTTTTTGTTATTTATTTGTTATTTAACAAATATACCCCAATAATATATATTATTTTCAATCTTGGTTTGCTGGATCAAAATGAATACAGGCAAAGAAAATCATAACCATAAAAATTACTATGATAACGCAGCATCAAAACGCCTGCACATATTTCCTGTGTTATTGCTTATAATGATGTTATCAGTGGCGTTTGCACCAGATTACAGTTTTGCCAGTAAGACCAAAGGTAATGTTTACAAAGAAAAATACGCCGCCTTTGTTATGGATTCAGATACTGGATTAATATTACATAGAGAAAATGAAAATAGGCTCTTGCACCCTGCATCACTCACAAAGATGATGACACTTTTGATGGTATTTGATGCATTAGAGAAAGGAAAACTAAAGCTATATACTCGTGTGCGCATATCCAAGCATGCAGCAAGCATGGTGCCAAGCAAGCTAGACCTTCCTGTTGGATCAAGCATAAAAGTTGAAGATGCTATATATGCGCTAGTAACAAAATCTGCAAATGATGTAGCAGTTGCCATTGCTGAAAAACTTGGAGGAACTGAAAGCAATTTTGCTCGCATGATGAATAAAAAAGCCAGAAAAATTGGAATGACCAGAACTCGTTTTAAAAATGCGTCAGGTCTGCATGATCCTAAACAGGTAAGTACGGCTCGGGATATGGCGCGCCTTGCCCGCGTCATAATAAATGATTATGGCAAATATTACCATTATTTTTCTACCAAAAGTTTTACATATCAGGGGAAAACTTATAAGAGCCATAACAAACTCATGCATACATACGAAGGTATGGACGGCATGAAAACTGGTTATATAAAACCTTCTGGATTTAATTTAGCTGCTTCCGCAGTGCAAAATGACCACCGCTTGATTGCCGTTGTCTTTGGCGGGCGCACAGGCAAACTTAGAAATGCGCAAATGAAAAAACTTCTTGATCAATCATTCCAAAGAATAAACAAACTAGCAATAGCAAATAATAATGTGCCTACACCACAAAAAAAGCCTGTTCGCACCATTGAGATTGCATCAATGGAAACACATATTGCAACCCCGCCTATACTTAAAAATATTGATATAAAGCCGCAACATAAAAAATCACGCTGGGATATATTGGATTCCTCAAGCCCTGATTCTATGTTCAGCAGAATGATCGGCGAAGGTGATTACGATATAACCGTGCGTAATCGTATAGAAACTGGACTTATTGCCATATCTGCACTTTTAAGAGAAACAAAAACAAATATTGCATATAATAGTGATAATAATAATAAAATATTTAAACTTGTGTCTTTAGATTCAAATGAAACAGTGACAAAAACACACCCAGGTGAAAAACTATCCCAAAAAGGTATTTGGGCAGTTCAAATCGGCGCATTCACAACCAGAGACAGAGCTGATAAAGCCATAATTACAAGCCTTAAAAAACTTCCACCAGACCTTAAACACGCTAGCTCATCAATAGCCCCATTAAAGACCCCTCAGGGCTGGATTTATAGGGGGCGCCTACAAGGCTATACAAAAACAGCCGCCAATGATGCATGCAGAATTTTAAGTGATTGCATACCAATTCCCCCTGACACAAAACAACCTCATAGCAAATAAAGTGCAAGTTATTCATGTATGGTAAGTCAACGGTCATTGAAAATCAAAATGGCAATATTTTATTCATTATATTGATTGCAATTGTTTTAATCGGTGCGCTAAGTGCAGCAATTCAAGGAACAGGTCAACATAATGCAAATATTGATAAAGAAACGCTGGTGCTGCGTTTATCAGAAACCCGTAGCTATGTCTCAGAGCTTGAGCGCGCTGTTAATTATATAATGCAAAATGGCAAAAGCGAAAGTGACATACGCTTTTCCCACCCTAATGCAAATACCGATTACGGAGATTTAAGCGCCGATCCTGACACTACGGATCAAGTTTTTGCTCGTGATGGCGGAGCTGCTCATTACAGATCCCCTCCAGAGAATATAAATGACGGCAGCGCATGGGAATTTTACGCAAACACTGCCCTTCCCGAAGTTGGCTCAAACGAGGCCGACCTTATCGCATTATTGCCTAACGTTACTTATGAGTTTTGTGATCTGGTTAATAAAACTATTGGATATGCAACCATCCCCCAAGATAGCGGAACTTGTATAAATAGTGGCTCTAGCGCGCGCTTTAACAACTCAACACAATTTGCATCTTCTCCTAACACAACAACTGAATCCAGCTTCTCAATTAAACCGGCAATGCAAGGCTGCGTGCAATGCACATCAGATGATAGTTTACACTTCTTCCATGTGTTAATGGCTAGATAATTGATAACTAAATAACAATATTATTTTTTGATGCGAAAAATGCGAGTTTCATTTTCTGACATTTTTCTAATTTCACGAGATAGCGGCATCGCATAGTCAAATGTTCCAACCACCTCTTTACTTCGCGCATCAATAATACGTAAATAAACATCAACTGTTTTTGCTTTTACTGCATAGGAACCATTTAAAATATAATCTGGAAAATTATAACTAACAGGCTTTGGATAAAGGGATCTATTCCCATAAGGGGCAACATCGTAAAGAATAACATTCTTATAGCCAAGAGATTGAAATCTCTGCCCTACCCCTTCAGAAATATATAGTCCAAAAGGCGAGGTTATATTCGAGTTATCAGCCTCTCCTAAAGGTTTGGCAACAATAACACTGCCCAAAGGAATCTTATCCTTAATCTCTTGATACATAAAATCAGCCGCAGCATAATTCTTGTTTTTAAGGTTAACTTTTGGATCCTGAAATACGCCATGAGAAGTTGCTATCAAGGTGGCAACTGTTGCCTTATAGGCAAAAATACTACCACAAGAAGAAAGCACCGGCAGGATTGCTAACAGCAAGAAATAAGACCTTATTTTACAACCCGCAAATATAATCATAGCCAAGTGATCAACCTTCTTCTTCCATATCTGAAACTTCACATTCAGGCATTTTTATACCCATAGTTTTTGCCTTATAAAAATCATAAAGGGGCACTTCATAAAAGCCGCCCACATTATCTTGAGCTTTGCCCTTTTGACTATTTATAGCCAAAGCAAGATAAACAGTTTTATACGCTCCTTTTGAATTTCCTGCATAACATTTTGGAACATTATCCATGGCGATAAAATCAACACTAACCGCGTTTACAGGTGTATTTGATAATAAATAGCCACGCTGAGTCAGCTCATCACGAAGCAAATGATCAAAACTATTATAAAATGCAGAATTTTTAGATATTTTCAAATAAACCTCATCTACACTAAATGATAATTTTTGATCCAACTTTTTAACCAAATCCTTTGCGGCATATCGCATATCTTTTAAAGCCGTGACATTATTCTGATTACTATATTCATAACCAACATCTTTAGGCTTTACCCCAGGGGCTGACTTATAAACCTTATCATAAGACGAATACCCTCGCGCCATAGGGCTAGGCTTGCCTGAACAACCCAAAAGAGCGACAGAGCTAAAGCAAATCAACGACAAGGATAATATAACACGCATAAGAAAACACCTTATAGAATAGATAAAATGACCAAATAAACCCCACCACTTACGATTCTAACAACTCTTTGTCTTAACGTACAGCGTTATTCAAAAAATTGTATATTTCATTATCATAATAAATACATAACAAATAATTGTAAAAGTAATAGCACTATTAAATATGAATTTATTGACCAGCAAAACCTATTGCTACTTGATAACAATGACAATCAAACCCGCATTTTTTCTATTGAGCTTGTAGTGCTATGACCATCATATACAGGCATTACGTCAACAACACCCCCGCCGCGTGCCACTGTTGGGGCTTCGGGAATTTGATCAACTTTATAATCACCACCTTTAAAATAAATATCGGGCATAAGCTGCTCTAACAATGCGCAAGCGGTATTATCATCGCCATGAGTTTTAGCTCCGAATAACACTACCATATCAACCGATCCTAACGCAGAAAGCACTCGCGCGCGTGAATTTTCATCATGAACGGGACGATCATCTCCCTTTAGCAACTTAACCGAAAAATCACTATTAAGTCCAACGATTAAACGATCACATTTCCGTCGAGCATCGTTTAAATAAGTAACATGCCCATAATGCAAAATGTCAAAACAGCCGTTGGTAAAACCAATTTTAAACCCTCGAGCACGCCATCTTTGCACCTCTTCCCTCGCCTCTTGCCAGTTTAAAACCGGTGCTTGACGAACACGATCAATATTTGGGCGTTTTGATTTTCCCTTTTGCACAATATCAGCCTGAGGATCATGATGTTTTAAAGTTTCCAATAACTCCTCAGCGCGAATTGGCGCAGTACCAACTTTGGCAACAACTATACTTCCTGCAACATTGGCAATACTCGCCGCCTTGATTAAATCCCCCCCCGCTGCTATAGAAGCGGCAATAGTGGCAATTACCGTATCGCCTGCACCTGATACATCAAATACTTCAATATCTGAGGCACTTCTAATATGAACAGGATCACAGCCCCCGCCTTGAATAACACTCATACCATCTTGTGAGCGCGTAGCGATAACCGCTTTAATCCCGCTATTTTCTATCAGATAATCGGCCGCTTTAACAACCTCATCATCGTTATTAACTGCTATACCTCTTGTTGCTTCGGACAGCTCTTTTTTATTAGGAGTTACAATATCTGCGCCTGAATAAATGCTGTAATCTTTGCCCTTGGGATCGACTAAAACAAAAACATTATGTTTATGAGCAAGATCTATCAATAACTTTATAAATTCAGGAGTTAACAATCCCTTGCCATAATCAGATAAAATCATAACTTTAACATCAGGTAGAATATCTTGCGCCCTATTAAGCAATATTTTCATGGCTTCCACGCATATAGGCTGCACTCGCTCAAAATCTGTACGCAAAAGCTGTTGATGCCCTGCCAAAAATCTGGTTTTGACAATAGTTTTACGATCTTTAAATTCTATAATATCTGCATTATCAACACCAATTTTACGGACTAACTCCTTTAATATACGCCCTTGCTCATCATTACCAGTTATTGAAAGAACTCGCCCTTTACAACCAAGATTAACCAAATTAGAAAGCGTATTACCCGCCCCGCCGAGCATAATATTTTCCCGCGTTACAGACAATACAGGAACAGGGCTTTCAGGTGATATGCGCTCTACTTTTCCATATACAAAACGATCAAGCATTATATCACCAACCACAAGAACAGAAGCGTCCTTCATTGCATGAATAATATCAATATCTTTATTAGCTTGCTCGCTCATATCTATAAAATACCTGTTTTTATTAAAAATATCTCTGTTTATGGGCTTTTGTTAGTAATTCGTCAATATTTCTAGTGTATTAATATAAATACGCATGAAAAACTATCAACACTGAGTATCAAAGGGGAATATTTTGCGTAACACTAGAGTAA
>JALTAZ010000121.1 GCA_027075555.1 Micavibrio sp. | reverse complement strand
CTAATTCTTAATGACTTTGTTAATGCCTTTGAAAAATGTGATGCCCTTCTTACGCCAACTGCACCTTCTGCCGCCTTTGCCATTGGTGAGAATGAAGACGATCCAATAAAAATGTATCTAAATGATGTATTTACTGTTCCAGCTTCACTAGCAGGATTACCAGGTATGTCTGTTCCTGCTGGAACAGATTCTAAAGGACTTCCCCTAGGTTTACAGATTATAGGGCGACCGTGGGACGAGGAAATGGTCTTTAGAGTTGCAGGGGTGATAGAAAATCTGGCACAATTCAAAAGCGTTCCACAAACAATTTCAAAGGAAAGCATATGAATATTACAAAGCCCTTCTTAATATTTACGTTTGTGATAAGTTTTTTTTCTTTGATTATGGCCGGTGTTAATGCTCAAACGAAAGAAGATGACAAAGTTCAATCTTTAGGCGATATATTAAACCCGCAAGAAGATGACGATGGACTTTCCAAAGTTAAAAATGCAAAAGATATGGCTAATGTTTATTATAAAAAATGTATGAAAGAAAAAAGCCTTGCCTTTGACAAAGATGAAAAAGAAATATTATGTGCTTGTACCTCTGCAAAAATTGGATCTGTCATAACCGTAAAAGAATTCAAACATCTATATGAAGATAGTTATAAGGGAAAAGATATAAGGGGCAAAGTAATTGCGTATGCCTATACAGATTGTATGGGTTATGTAATTAAAGATAAATTATTAAAGGATTGTAAGGTCTCACCAACAGTCAAAAAAATTGTCACTGGCAAGAATGCAGTTTGTAAATGTGCAGTTAATAACTATAAAATTACTGTTGATAAAAGCACTGCATATATCATTATGCAAGCTATAAAATATGACCCAATGACTCTAAACCCTTTAGAACATTATTTTACCACAAATGACTACGGTTATTTATTTGAAAAAAATGTAGAGAATTGCTACTCAAGAATGCTGTATGACAAATACAACTGATAAATTTATAAGGAACTAATCTATATGTCACAAATAATAAAAGGTGAAACTGGAGAATGGGAAATTGTCATAGGAATGGAAATACACGCCCAAGTAACTGCCGAATCAAAGCTGTTCTCGGGTGCATCTGCTGGATTTGGTGCACCTGCAAATGAAAATGTGTCTATGGTTGATGCGGCGATGCCTGGTATGCTACCTGTATTAAATAAGAAGTGCGTTGAACAAGCTATTAGAACAGGCCTAGGGCTTAATGCTAAAGTTAATAATCGCTCAGTTTTTGCTCGTAAAAACTATTTTTACCCTGACTTACCACAAGGTTATCAAATATCCCAATTTGAAGAACCGATTATTGGAAAAGGTACAATAGAAATAGACCTTCCCGATGGCAGTGTTAAGGATATTGGTATTACTCGTTTACACCTAGAACAAGATGCGGGTAAATCTGTTCATGATCAACATCCAAACAAATCTTACGTTGATTTAAACCGCTCAGGCTGCGCGCTAATGGAAATTGTCTCAGAGCCAGATATAAGAGGTGCAGAAGAAGCCGCCGCATACATTACGAAGATTCGTATGATTTTACGATATTTAGAAACGTGCGATGGCAATATGGACGAAGGTTCAATGCGCGCTGATATTAATATTTCCGTTCGAAAAATCGGTGATAAATTAGGCACTAGAACAGAGATAAAAAATGTAAACTCTGTTAAGGCAGTTCAACAGGCAATAAACCATGAGGCAGTTCGTCAGGTAGAGATCTTGGAAAATGGAGGGAGCATAAATCAAGAAACCCGCCTTTGGGATCCTGTAAGGTTAGAAACACGCTCTATGAGATCAAAAGAAGAAGCCCATGATTACAGATATTTTCCTGATCCTGATCTTCTGCCACTTGAATTTGAACAAAGCTGGATCGATGAAATTAAGCAAACCTTACCTGAATTACCTGATGATAAAAAACATCGTTTTATGAATGACTTTGGTCTAAGTGCTTATGACGCAAGTGTTTTAATAGCTGAGCGCGCACGCGCAGATTATTACGAAACTGTTGCAAATGGTAGAGATCCAAAACTTGCTGCTAACTGGGTAATCAATGAATTACTCGGTATATTGAACAAAAATGACAAAACCTTATCTGAAAGCCCTATCTCTGCCAGGCAACTAGGTGGCCTTATAGACCTAATTTCTGATGGAACAATTTCTGGAAAAATTGCCAAGGATGTTTTTGGCCATATGTATAAAAGTGGTAAAAATGCTGAAATAATTGTTGAAGAAAAAGGTCTTAAGCAAGTTACTGATACAAAAGCTATAGAAAATTTAATAGATCAGGTTATTGA
>JALTAZ010000120.1 GCA_027075555.1 Micavibrio sp. | reverse complement strand
CGCTTTAAAATAAACGCAACTCGTGAACGAAGCCTCAAAAAGCACATTCGCCCTGTAACCTATCTACCCTGTTAGCATTCTACTCACAGATCGACCATAAGCCGACAATCAATTCATACCGTCTCCTTTAAAATGAATGTCGGATTGTCCGTAAACGTTCATTTTAAAGGAGATATACTATGAGCTACACAACCGGATGTCACACAGTTTTTCATCATCGTTACCATATAGTCTGGATTCCTAAATATCGCTATAAGGTTCTTGAAGGTGACATCCGGTTACATGTGCGCGAAACTATCCGTCAGGTGTGTAGAGAAATGCGTGTGCGAATTATCAGTGGCGTGCTTTCTAAGGATCACGTGCATATGTTTGTTGAGATTCCTCCACATATAGCGGTATCACAATTTGTACAACGCGCTAAAGGTCGTTCCAGCAGAAAGGTGCAACAAAGTTTTCCTGAGCTTCGTAAAAAATATTGGGGTTGTCGTTTCTGGGCAAGAGGGTATTTTTGTACTACAAGTGGCAATATTACGAATGAGGTTATCCTAAATTATCTCGATAAGCATTCCTTGCCACACTGACCTGACTTCTAGTCTGGCACGAACCTACCGACGCCAGTCGGTAGTGGTTCAGTCATGTAACATATTCCGTTGTTTATTCAAAAGCAAGCGCGACTCTTTTTATGTTTATGCGTTTAATCTAAGAACTTATGGTATATTCGAGTCCAAGACCCAGTAAGACTTGTGGCTTTAAATATGTTCTTTTCGATACACTAAATATCGAATGTAGCTTTTGCCATATCCCCTCCTCCACCCGTATTTTAAAGACTTAGGTTTCAGGTTTGTTTTCCGATTCAATGAGTATTGAAAGTCGGTCTGCGCCCTCCTTTCGGTTCTATGTGAAGAAGCCCTTATCCAGCTTACATCGACAAAAATGCCTGTATCAATAGCCTTGCTCGTCCCTGCCCGCTTAAACGTGTTGGGACAGTTAATCCTGCCAGCAGGACAAGTCTTTGAAGTCATTTTTTTACGATCAAGCGTCACTTCCGCATGCGCGGGTTTAAGTGTTCCGCTCGCCGCTTGGCAAGGTTTCATGCACAGGGGGTAATGGCATTCCCTGCGGTCATTAAAAAGGAAATCTAGACATGAATATATATGATGCAGCTAAAATTTTAGGTCTGTCAGGATCACTAAATCCACAAGATACAAAAGCAGCATATCGCGCAGCGTGTAAAAAATATCACCCAGATATTAACCCTGCGGGCGAGGATATGATGAAAGTTATCAATGAAGCCTATGACGCGTTCAAAGATTATGAAGGCGAGATCAAATCAGAGCAAACAGATTATGGCGACTTACTCAATGATGCTTTAAACGCCGTATCGCCCCTCCCTGCCCTCGTGATAGAAATTTGTGGCTCTTGGGTGTGGCTTACTGGTGATACACGCGCCCACAAAGACACGTTAAAAGAAGCAGGTTTTAAATGGGCAGCTAAAAAGAAAGCATGGTATTTTCGCCCTGAACAGTTCCGTAGCCGTTCAAAGGGTAGTACCAGCCTTGAAGAAATACGCGCTAAATATGGATCACAAAGACCACAGCGCAACAATCATATGATTGCAAGGTGTACAGCATAATGAAACCCCAAGCAAAGGTAGAAGAAATAGCCCTATATCTAGGCAAGCCGTGGAAGTTTTCACGGCTTGGTGAGGAATCTCTTTGGAGATTTGAAATAATAGATGGATTTGGGCGCGGTCTTTATTTTAGGCTTGATGGTGACAAGTTCAAAATAGGTGGCTCTTTCCCTCGTCACAAAACAAGCCCGTGGCGTGAGATATAGGCGTTAGCACCAAAAGACCCGCCAAGGACATAGCCGCCGATATATCAAGAAGGCTATTGCCTCATTATTTAAAAGCATATGAAGCCGCCTTCCTCCGCTACAAGGAAGACCAAGAAAAAGAAACGCGCCTTAACCTGATTGCGCAATCTATTGTGCAAGTGACAAATGGACGTATTCCAGATTATAGCCGCGCACGTAAAACGGTTTACTTTGATAAAGGCACAGCGGAAATATGGTCTAGTGGTGATATTGTTTTAAACTTGCAAAGATTATCATTAACGCAGGTTATTCGAATTGTGTCGATCCTGAAGGAATAAAATAGCCCTGAAAAATTGAAGGGCGCATATGCGCCCTGCCCTATTCTTATTTGTAATGGTTCAAACATGATCTGACAGTTACCGAAATTAACGTGGCGACTGTTAGGCTAAATTTGATCTACAAATTTTTCCATCCAGATTTGTTTACCATCAAGTAAAGTCTGCATTGGCGTTC
>JALTAZ010000119.1 GCA_027075555.1 Micavibrio sp. | reverse complement strand
AATATTCTTTCTTCTTTAATCCCAAAATCTTTTGCTATTTCAATGTTTTGAGTGATAGCAACAAAATGATCTGAAATATCTTTATTACCAATCTTTTCTTTAAGCCATTTTCTTGCGCTTAGCGCATTAGCAATGGTTTCTTGTGTAGTGAATGTTTTTGAAGTGATCACAAATAAGGTTTTTTCAGGATCAATTACCCTAAGGGTTTCTTTAAGAGCCGTTGCATCAATATTTGATACAAAATATAGGGAAATATCCCGATTTGAGTATTGTTTTAGTGCTTCATAAGCCATAAATGTTCCAAGGTCAGAGCCTCCAACGCCTATATTAACTATATGGGTAAAACGCTTTTCTTGATTTACTTTGTTTGAAAACTCGTCCATTCGCCTAAATGTAGCATGAATATCAGGAATAATATTATGACCATCAACTATTATTTCTTGATTATCAGAGCGTAGTGCCGTGTGCAAAACGGCTCTATCTTCTGTTATATTTATGCGCTCGCCAGCAAACATTTTATCGCGCCATACCTCTAAATCACAGGCTTTGGCATAGTTACACAGCTTTTCTATGGTGGTTTTATCAATATGCTGTTTTGAATAATCAAGCAGCATTGAATCAATTGATATATGAAAATTATTAAAGCGGTTTGGGTCATTGTCAAAATGGGTGCGCATAGGCACGTTTTCAATGACTTTGGCATGTTCTTCTAATTCGTGCCATTGTTTTAAATCTGATCTAATTTTCTTGTTCATCTTTACTCAACATTTGGTATATCGGTTATGACCTCGGCTTTAATTCCTTTGGGCGCGCCGACTATAACCGTTGTTATACTATTTTTGTCAAGAATTCGTTTAGATACACTTAAAATATCATCGATTGTTACTGAATTTATTTTTTCCGCGCGCATATCTAGGTAGTCAACAGGTAGGTGTTCTAGCTGTAGCGAGAGTAAAATCCCTGCGATTGAGTCTGTTGATGTAAGGGATAGCGGGAGAGAGCCTATAATATATGATTTTGCATCATTTATTTCTTCTTTTGAAACGGGCTCTGATTTCATTTTATCCCATTCTTTATATATAAGGGATATCATTTCCTTAACATTTTTATTTACTGTTGATGTTGATACATTAAGTGTGTCGGCCTCATCATATCTACGAAAGTAAGAATATATTCCGTATGTGAGCCCGCGTTTTTCACGAATTTCTTCCATTAGTCTAGATCCAAACCCTGACTCGCCTAGAATAAAATTCATTAAAGTTGCTGCGTAGTAATCTTTACTATCGCGACTTATACCTTTTTGTGCCATTGCGATAATAGATTGAGGAATATCGCGCTTATAGATATATGTCTTACCAGCATTTTGCAAAGGATATTTTTTAGTTTCTTTGATCTTAACATCGGGAAGATCGCTGAATATATAATTTATAATTTTTTTCAATTCTTTTGCATTTATATCGCCGGCAACTCCTATTACCAGTTGGTTTTTACCCAATGTTTTATGAAATTTACGTAAATCATCAGATGTTATTTTATCTAAAGATGAGAGTGTTCCCCCACTATTCATTGCGTAAGGGTGTCCTTCAAATAAACGATCATTTTGAATACGCGCGGCAATCCATCGCGGATTGGAAAGTGATGATTTAATGCGGCTTTTATTACTATCACGCATACGTCCAACAGGCTCTTCATCAAAACGTGGTTTTGTTAGTGCAAGTTTTAGAAGTTCGAATGCTTTTTCTTTATTTTGCGATAGAGTTTTTAGCGCGCCACTGAAATTATCACGACTAGCCGAAAATGAAAGAGATATTGACATATCGCGTAGGGTTTTTTGAAATTCCTGAGATGTCAGATCTCCTGCACCTTCATCCATAGTATTAGAAGTTAGGCGCGCTAAGCCCTGTTTATCAATGGGATCATTTTTTGCCCCTGCTCCACGGAAAGAAAAGCTCATTGCAATCACAGGTATTGAGTGATCCTCAACTAGCCAAGCAGTTATATTGCTTTTTTCATCTTTTACTACTTGAATATCAAGGAATTTAGGTTTTTGTAGTTCTTTTGCAAAAGTTGAAAAAGGTAGCAGGCAAAATATAATAAGAAGAAACTTAATATAATTTTTATCTCTCATTATTCAGCTCCCTTTTTTGTTGTCTTTAATTTTTTTGGAAGTAGTAATCCTGTAACAGGCGGGTGGTTATATGGCATATCGGGATTTAGATATTTCTTTGCCACTGCTTGAATTTGGTCTTTGCTTACGTGGCTGATATATTCTGACCAGTTTTCAATATCATCAAGTGATGACCCTGTAATTACATTATAGCCAATAATCATCGCAGGGCCACTAAGGCTATCTCTTGCATAAATTGCATCAGCTTGCATTCTGGTAATAGAATCCGATAGCTCCTCATCGGTTATGCCTTCTTTTATCAGCTTTTTTAATTCATTGCTAATTGCTTGCTCAAGCTCTTCAATTTTATCTATTGAAGAGGGAGTAGCAGATATTCCAAGGATTGAATCATCCCAGGCGGCACCTTGATATGAAAAGCCGATATTAGTGGCAAGTTTCTTATCAATTACCAGTGATTTATATAGTCTAGAGGTTGAGCCACCGCCCATTATTTCTTCCAATACTTCTAATGCTAAAGATTCACCTGCATTTTGTCTATAGCTTGGAACGCGGTAAATTCTTTTATAAACGGGCTCTTTTACGTTTTCGTGATGTAGTGTAATAAGTGTATCAGCAATGAAAGGAGGGGACGTAGTCCTTTTTCTTTTGGGGGTATTTGCACTAGGTAATATGCCATAGGTGCGTTTTGCTATATCAAAGACATCTTGTGCTATAACATCGCCTGATATTACTAAAACTGCATTATTAGGGGCATAATAACGATCATAAAACTCCATAATTTGATCTTTATTAAGCTTTTTTACCTCATGCATCCAGCCAATTACCGGAATTGAATAAGGATGATTGGTAAATAAGGCTGCTTTTAACTGCTCTAATAGCAATGATCCTGGATTATTATCGGTGCGCTGTCTGCGCTCTTCTTGAATAACTTTATTTTCTGAGGCTATATCTTTTTCGGCTACATTAAGCCCTCTCATACGCGCTGCTTCTATAGTCATCATTTTTTCAAGATGTTCCTTGGCAACAGATTGGTAATATGCGGTATAGTCTTGAGAGGTAAAAGCATTGTCTTCACCGCCAAGTTTGCGAACTATCTTAGAAAATTCACCAGGTTCGTATGATCCTAGCCCTTTATATTCATGTCCTTTAAACAGTAAATGCTCTAAAAAATGAGCAATGCCAGACTGCCCTTGGGGTTCATCGGCCGCGCCGACTTTATACCATATCATATGCGTAACGACGGGAGAGCGATGGTTTTCAACAACTATAATTTGTAAGCCATTATCAAGAGTGTGAGTTTTTGCATTAAATATCTTGGGAACTTTTATGTGCTTAGTTTTATTGCGATTGGTGCTGTCTTTTGCGCTAGATATTTTTGTGAATGGAAATAATATCAAAAGGCATAACAACATTATTATACAAATACGCTTTAGCATGGATATTTCCCTTGGGTTTTAAATAATAAAATATTTACTCTTTTATATAAGGTGTTTTACCATCAATAATGGTTTTTCCTGCTTCTTTGTTCTTTTTTATGCGCTCTAATTCTTTTTTTGCATCAACTATTACCGCTTGAGGTTTTGGTTTTCCACCACCAAGTTTAAGTATTTTTTTTGTAACAGGTATATTGCGTTGATTTATTTCCTTGGTCTCTTTATCGATAATGGCTCTAATATCCGAAGAAGTAGAATTTGCTCCCGCCTTTTTTAATAAGGCAGATTCTATAGTGCTTACATCGTTGTTTTCTTCTACATTTACATGTCCAATTATGGCTTCTTTAGCAGAAATAATAGTGGATTTTTCTTGTGGACGCGGCATCCCAGGAACAGGGGGGGGAAGTGTAAGCGTATCTGGCATCTCAAGGGGTGCACGCGTAATTACTGCAAACTCATCGGGTGAATCTTTTTCAAGCCCTAGTGAATCTTTAATTCCTCCACAACTTGTAAGCGGTAGGGATAATGCACCAATTAACATATATAAGCATGGTTTGTTGCTGTATTTTTTCATGTTATTTCAATCCAAATTGCTTTTTGTATAATTCTTGTTCTTTTTTCCGTTTTTTATAGTTCTTACGATAACGCTCTCTTGTTTTTCTTTCAAAGAATAAAGATGATCCAATCAACAAAATTATTCCTGATACTATGCTCATATCTGCAAGGTTAAAAGCGGGCCAGTGGTAATCATTTATATGAAAATCAAGAAAATCAATTACCGCGCCAAAGCGCGCTCTATCAATTACATTTCCAAGCGCCCCCCCAATAACAAGCGCATAGCATAAATTATTTACCTTATTGTCAGATTTCCAAAGCATGATAACAAATATTGTGACAATTATCATGGCTATAAAAATAAGGATAAGATAACCATATGCCCCCATATCATTCATAAGGCTAAAACTTACTCCCGTATTCCATGCCATTACTATGTTGAAGAACGAAGTCACAGGTATTTGAGTAAATGAAATTACGCTAGGCTGGTTTATGTACCAATCGATAAAGCCAAGACCATTATTACCATGGAGAAACGGTCTTATTACATGCTCCATTATAGCCCATTTAGTTAGCTGATCTAGCAACATAATCATAAAAGCAAATGAAAACCAAAAAAACCTTCGTTTTTGTATATCACGAATTTTCTTGGTCTTTCGCGCAAGCGTGCGTTCTTTTTTACGTTTGTGCATTGCTTCTAATTCTTCATCGGTCATAAAAAACCTATCGCTTTATCTTTATGAAATCACAAGAGTAGTTATTTATCAGATACAATCAAGTATCTTCTGCATTAGATTTAATATTTCTCGTTCTTACTTTGATTTATTATAGTAACTTGCATTTTTTTATGATTTTGTTGCTGCGTTCCTTGCGTAAAGTTACTACGTTTTGTCACTTGCGCTTTGTCATAAAATAAAGCCAAATCACTATGTCATCAATGGATAATGTTATAATGTATATCTTCTTATAATGTATATTCTTTTATTAAGTTTTTGGAATTAAACTTTTATAGGCTTTTTGTTTTTTTGCTAGCAAAGGTTTCAAGCTCTATATGTTTTTGCAAGAAAGATGAAAAATCAAAGTTAGGATATTGGTCTAAGGTATTCTCAACTGCTTTTCCTAAGGAAGCTAGCTCACCTAGTTGTTTTAGCATTAAAAACTCCTCATTTTTAAGGGGGGCAATATTAACTTCAAGATTTGGGCGTATAATAAGTAATTTTATGTTATATCCCTTGTTCATATCAGGGCTTTGCCCTTCACCATCACTAAGGCAGAAATCCCTTATTTGAAGTATTGGATAGTCTGATTCAAAAAGATTTGCAGATTTACGCAGGGGCAATTTTATATCTTCAAGCTTTTCTGAAGGTATTTGTGATAATTCATCTGCTCTAAGGGCTTTATCATTTGTGGCGTAATATGATTGATTTATTGCCCATTCGAATCTGGCTATATCAGGAAGGTAGGGCAGTGATTTAGCAGGTTCATAGCTTTTTATAAAATTATCAAATTCTTGACCATATTGGTAAAGGCTTGCATTTTGGGGTGGGTTGTCAAAAACAAATTCACTGGTCATCATTTTCATGAAATCATCGCCAACTATTTTTTCAACTATTGGGAAAGTAGCTCTCAAGGCTTCGGATAGACTGCCTATAACATTATTGTGATAGACTTTGATACGTTCAAGTACGGGGATATGGTTATTTTCAAATTGTTCTAAAAATTCAGGGTCACACTCATCTAGTTTTTGATAAGGGCGTAGCATAGAGTTTTTGAATTTTTCTTGTATTTCTTTAAGTTTCATGCCTAGCTATCTTCCTTGGCGCTTTCTTTTACAATCCCTTATAACGTTTCTGGCTCTTGCGGCTTCATCGACTAGGGTTTTTAGAGGCGGGAAGTCTTGATCCCACTCTATTAAAGTTGGCACAGAACCTAACTTTTTTATGGCATGTTTGTATAAATGCCAAACATCTTCGCAAACAAGTTGGTTATGTGTGTCAACCAAAATATTATTATCGCCTACTTGCTTTGAGATATGACCTGCCATATGAATTTCTTGGACATATTTACCTTCAATATTTTCAATATATTCATAAGCATCAAGATTATGATTATGGCATTGAACATAAATATTGTTAATATCCAGCAGCATACCGCATCCGCTTTTTTCACACAGTAAATTCATAAAGTCATATTCGGGCATTATATTGTCTTTAAACGCAATATAGGTTGAGGGATTTTCCACTAATATTTGTTGCCCGAAATAATCTTGGGTCTGGGCAACATTCTTCTTTAGACGCTCTAATGTTTCTTTATTATACGGCAGTGGCAAAAGATCATTTAAATGCGCGTTACCACTCGCGCTCCAAGAAACATGATCGGAAATAATAAATGGTTTATAGATATCAATCAGTTCTTTAAATTGTTCTAAATGGTTTTTATCTACATCTTGATCCGCGCCAAGCGATAACCCGACGGCATGAAGGCTTATGGGATATTTTTTTGATATTTGATCTAAATAATGGCGGTGAATTCCACCACAAAAATAATTTTCAGGGTGAACTTCTATCCAGCCAATATCAGGGGAGGTGTCTAAAATCTCTTGGTAGTGGGGAGATCTTAAACCTATACCCACCGGATCATAGAAAGGGCGATCCGGTGGGCTTGAGGAAAGAGCCTGTAACTTATGAGGGATTTGTACAGACTCAGTCATAACTAATGTTTTTTATCCATCATTTTTTTACCCATATCCATGGCTTTATCTTTACTCATGTCCATATTCATGGCTTTGTCAGCACCCTCAACGGCGCTACCATCGGGCATAAAAGGTGTAAGTGATCCATTTGTTAATTTTTCACAAATGCCCTTGGGAAGGTATAGCCACTCAACGCCACTAGCATCTGTTTTTGCCATTCCAGCGCAGCCATGTGATTTATCAGCAGCGCCACAAGCATTTTTACCAGCTTTTACAACTCCATAGCACTTTTCTTTATCTTTTTTTTCTGATGCTTGAGCGCCTACAGTCACGCCAGCCATTGCAGTTAGAGCAACAGCGCTAGCAAGTAAAGTGTTTAAATTTTTCTTTGAATTCATTTTGTTTCCTCGTTGTAAGTTTTATATGATACGTATTAACTAGCTTTATCCCTTATAAAAATTTATATAAAAATAGATCATGTTAAAACGTTTGCTATCTTGCTTTTCGTATTTCAAGAAAATAAGGTTACAAAAAATATGAATAATATTTGTGGTGCAAATTATTTATGAATTATTTTGATACTTATAGGGACTTACCAAAAGATGCGCATGGATGCGTAATTGTTATTGGTAATTTTGATGGTGTGCATTTGGGACATCAGGCTTTATTACATAAGGCTTATAAGATTGCACAAGACCATAATAAGTCTCTTGGGGTTTTAACTTTTGAACCTCACCCAAGGCAGCTTTTTCGTCCAGATGAACCGCCTTGTCGTATAACTCCTCACAAGTTGAAAATTGAGCGTTTGGAAAGATATAGCGTTGATTATGTTTTTTCACTGCCCTTTGATTGGGAATTTGCCAGTCAATCAGCCGAAAGTTTTGTAAAAGATATTTTAATTAATGGGCTGCGACCTAGTGATATTGTAATTGGTTATGATTTTAAGTTTGGGCAGCTACGTAAAGGGAATTCACAAACAATTAAAGATGCAGGTCTTAATGTGCATGTTGTTGAAGAGATTACAAAAACTGGAATAGATAGTTTATCTTCCAGTAATATAAGGCATCTTCTGCGCCACGGCAGAATATTAGAGGCAAATAAAGCTCTAGGCTGGGATTGGGAAATACGCGGAAAAGTTGTAAAAGGTGATCAACGTGGCAGGGAGCTTGGCTATCCCACGGCAAATATGGATCTTGGCGAGACTATTCACCCAGCATATGGCGTTTATGCTTGTATGGTACAAGTTAAAGGCGAAGATGAGTGGCATATGGGTGCTTGTAATATCGGTATAAGACCTATGTTTGAGGTTAAAGTTGCGCAGTTGGAAACATATATATTTGATTTTGATCGTGATATCTATGGAAAGATTTTGCGTGTGCGCCCTGTTAAACGCCTCAGAGGAGAGGCCAGATTTAATTCTCTTGATGATCTTATTTTACAAATAGAAAAAGACTGTGATCAGGCTAAAGAATTTTTAATGGTCATTTCTTAGGTTTTAAGTGCATGTTGAATAGATTGGGCTTATATGCTTTGGGTTATGTCATTGCTCTGCTTGCGTTTATTGCATAACAGGAATGCAAAAATAACAGTTCAGTTTTTCTTTATATGGGAGTAGAACTCGCCACCTACTTACTCTAAAACATAAAAATAATAAGAAAATATTTTTATCATTTAATGGTTTACTTTATAGCAAGAGTTAGCGATATGCTGCTCTTGCTTTTTTATTTATATATTGCTTATTATTATATATGTAAAAGTAATACAAAGTAATATAACTAAATAGGCTAAAAAAATAGTGAGAAAATCATATCTAAGCAATATATACCATGCTGCATTGTTTGATGGTATAAGCCAAGGTGATATTGCTGATTTAACTTTGCATGGAAAATGCAATCTTATACGTAACTTAGTCGAAGGTCTTCGTAATAAAATTCCACAAAAAGAGATAGGTAGTGGAAGAATTGCAAGGCAATCTCTTGTAGTTATCGTAAATAGTTTTGAGCCATCTGATGATCTTATCAATTTTCAAGAGCAAAAGCGGGGAATGTTATTTAAGCTATTTGCTCAAGATGAAAATAAAGCGTTAGCGGAGTCTATAGCTGGTTGGGAGGATTTAACTATTGAAGAAAAGGAAGATGTTCTTATACAAACATCTTCTTTGCATCAACGTATATATCTGCTAGGTACGGCAGATAGGATAGCTGTTAACTGGGTGTTTATAGATGGAGAATTATCATCATATAGACATAATATAAAAATACTTGGTGGTTTTTCGGGTAATTTATCAAATGAGTTTGGAACAACGCGCATTTCCAAAGATTATATGCATGATGTGGGCAAGGCGCTAAATAGCGTTCATCACGAGACAACGCATGCTATTCAATTTGCCTTGGCGGTTGCTTATGATAGAAATCGTATAACTCCTAG
>JALTAZ010000118.1 GCA_027075555.1 Micavibrio sp. | reverse complement strand
GTTTTAATTAAAGCCGCTAGTGGTGGCGGTGGAAAAGGTATGCAAGTTGTTCGCAAGGCCGAAGATTTCATCGAGGCATATAATACCGCACGCAGTGAAGCTAGATCCAATTTTGGTGATGATACTGTATATATCGAAAAATATCTTGAAAAACCTCGCCATATCGAAATTCAGGTCTTTGGTGATACTCATGGCAACGGTATTCATCTAGGAGAGCGCGATTGCTCTATTCAACGGCGTCATCAAAAATTGCTTGAAGAAGGACCTTCACCAGTTTTATCCGAAAAAGAACGCGATCATATAGGGCGCTTGGCCGCTAGGACAGTGCGTAAACTTGGTTATGTTGGTGCAGGTACTATTGAGTTTTTATATGAAAATGGCGAGTTTTATTTTATGGAAATGAACACGCGTATTCAAGTTGAGCACCCCGTAACAGAAATGATTACAGGTATCGACTTAATAGCCGAGCAATTACGCGTTGCCGCAGGAGAACCACTGACAATTCGCAAAGATCGATTTCGCTTTCGTGGTCATGCCATCGAAATTCGTATAAATGCCGAAGATCCTGATACATTCACCCCTTCACCGGGGAAGATTACGCAATTCCATGCCCCTGGTGGTCTAGGCGTTCGCTTTGATAGTGCAATTTACGGTGGATACTCAATCCCCCCATATTATGATTCTATGATCGGCAAGCTAGTTGTGCATGGTCGTAACCGTGATGAATGTGTAAGACGCCTTTTACGTGCAATCCGTGAAACCGTAATTGAGGGTGTAAAAACAACTCTTCCCCTCCATGAATGGATATTAAAACAACCTGAATTTATATCTGGTGATTATACAATTCATTGGCTGGAAAATATGCTTAAAGAAAAAACTTCTGAAGATGAATAAATTTCTAGAAATTTGCTGCTTTTTTATGCAGTGGCTTTATATATGCATATATGCAAATTATTTTAACGCCTGAAATTTTATTATCAGCCTACAGCCAAGGGCTTTTCCCTATGGCAGAAAGAGCAACTAGCCCTTACGTACACTGGTTTTGCCCCGAAATGCGTGGGCAGCTCTCTATTAATAATATGCATATTCCACGAAGTTTAAAAAAATCTGTACGCCAGATGAAAATCAAAGGGAATCCCTATGATATTCGTATAAACAGCAACTTTGAAAATGTTATTAGAGCTTGTGCCAAAGAAACAAATTCACGCACAGAAACATGGATAAACCCCCAAATTATTGACGCTTATTGTAATTTACATAAGCTAGGATATGCGCATAGCGTTGAAACTTGGCAAAATAATAAACTTATTGGCGGATTATATGGCGTTGCCATTGGTGGAGCATTTTTTGGAGAGAGCATGTTCTCCCTTAAAACAAATGCCAGTAAGGTGGCTCTTGTTCATTTGGTCGCGCGCCTACATTACGCAGGGTATGAAATACTCGATACACAATTTACCAATGAACATCTTAAACAATTTGGCGTTTATGAGGTTTCATATCAGGATTATATGAAGCTCTTAGAGCCTGCTTTGCTAAAACCTTGTATATTTGACTTTAAAGATATTATAGAGCGTGATCTTATTGTGAAATATTTATCCTATCAAAGTTATTCTTCCGATAAGTCCTGACTTTTTATATCATTAAGGTCAGATTTGTTATCGGTATTAGAAGCACTGGATTCATCTGCACTTTCTACCTTATCATAATCAAGGCAATCTAAGACCCAGACATCATAAATTGGGTGATCCATAGCCGACAAGGCAGGAGAAGAAGCAAACATCCAGCCACTAAACACCCATTGAGCATTATCTTTGGCATCAACCTCCCATATTTGCAAGAAAGCAGCGGATTCGGGCTGATCTATTGGGGAAGATTTCTGACAAGATTGAATTCTTATATAAATAGAACCAAAACGCACCGTTGAGCCAACTTTTGCATTAAATGTCATTGTACGCGCAGTTATTTTATCCAATGTTTGTAACTTGACCCGTGGATATTCAGTCATTTCACGAGCATAGGCAGAATATATAGACAAAGTCGCAGCAAAAAATAAGAAAACGGCTATGACTATAATAATGCGTGGAAAATAATTACTCACCCTTAGAACCTTCATCATCATTTTGCATACTAAATATGAATTGTCCTAAGAGCTGCTCTAAATTTTGTGGAGCTTGAGTATATTGAATATTGCCATTTGGCTCTATCATTTCCTCATCTGCACCCGGTTCAAGGGCAAGATATTGCCCACCAAGCAAACTCTCACTACTGATTAAAGCCGCAGTATCTGTCGGCAGCTTATAACCATCACGGATATTCATATATACCCGCGCCAAGTAAGTATCTTGCATAAGCTCAACATCTGAAACGCTTCCGACTTTAACGCCACTAATTTGAACAGAATCACCAGGCTTTAGCCCACCAACATTAGAAAAATCTGCGGTAATAATATAACCATCGGTGGTTGTAATATCTGCGGTATTAATGCTATATGCCAAAAAGATCCCTGCGCTAATCATTACAATAGCGCCTAAAACTGTTTCTGCGATGCTGCGTTTCATATTATAATCACTCTTAAATTATCTATTCCCTTAAAAAGGGTTAGCACGTGCTAGCATAAACGTAAAGTATGCAACCCAAAGCCGAGCTAACTTATTCTATATTTATTTTTTAATCAGATGGCGTCCATGCCTCATAGTCACCAGTTGCTTTACCACGTTTACCACCTGAAAGCATGTGCCCTGGTGGACGATATGCCCTATTTGTGCCCGTCATGTTTGGGTGATAAGGCTTTTGCCACGGTTTGCGATGCGATTCAGCGCCACTATCGGGCACTATATCAGTTTGATGATGTAACCAGCCATGCCATTCGGGTGGAACTTTACTAGCATCAGGCGTGCCCTTATAAATAACCCAGCGACGAGTGAGCTTATAGCCCTTTCTTGCCGATGCCTCATAATAAACATTGCCCATCTGATCTCGACCAATTTTCTTTTTGCGCTTGGTCATTGTAAAAAACGAAATATGTACAGGAGATAAAACACCTAAAAAACTAAATATTCCCATTTTTTCTCACCTGTCCTTTTAAAATATGTTTTGCGATTCTATACTTCCTTTTCAATTATGACAGAGCTATATCAAAACCGAAAGGCAAAGACTATGACACTTCGTACAAAACTTCAAGATCTAGGACTAGATCTCCCGAAAGTAGCAGCCCCAGCGGCAAATTATGTTCCTTATGTAATATCTGGAAATATGATTTATATATCAGGACAGATTCCTTTTTTAAATGGTAAGAAAATGCATATAGGACGCATTGGTGATAACCTTAGCACAAAAGACGGGGTGGCTGCGGCGCAGGCTTGCGCGCTTAATATATTGGCACAGGTAAATGATGCGGTTAGTGATGATTGGTCACGGGTTAAATGTTGTGTGAAATTAGGCGGATTTGTAAATTGCACACCCGATTTCACAGATCAGCCCTTAGTAATAAACGGGGCATCTGACCTTATTGCCAATGTTATGGGCGATTGTGGTAAACACGCTCGTTTTGCCGTGGGTGCACCTTCACTTCCGCTTGGTGTTGCCGTTGAAATTGATGCAATCTTTGAGATAGGTTAATAATTATGAGATATATTACCGCTTTTCTTTTATCCTTATTACTACTAAGCACTTTACTACTAAGTACTAATGCGTCATATGCCGATGTTCCTAGTTTAACCAAAGAACAAAGCATATTTATCGAAGATTATATTGAAGCCGCACAGGAAAAAGACGCAAAATCATATTGGAATTTAATCCACCCTAAATCTCGCGCATGTGCTTCAAAATCATTTAAGGAGTTTGCCCAATATAATTTTTTAAGAACTGCCGATAATTTGGTTAATCTTGATATAGATAATATCCGCATTGAAGAGGCCAATATGCCAGAATTGCAAAAACAAGTGGCATTTTTATATCGTGATAAAGCCTTTTTATCGGTGGAGCCTAATTACACTTTTAGCTCTGAAATATCATCAGAAGAACCTGATAGCGGAGTTTGCTCCTTGAGTTTCTCAAGCTATATATTTTCTGTTCCTGTCGCTTTTTATAAAGGCAAATGGTACGAAGTTCTACCTTGTGGCAAGGATAATCTAGAACCTTATCTAGCCAAACAAATGCAGGCAATAGCAGCAAAAGAAAAACGCAAAGACGAGCTTTATGAATCAGTTAAGCAAGAGCAATGGGATATTATTGATCCAATTTTAACAAAAGACCGTAGTGTGGTAACGGCCACCAGAATGCTTAAAGAAAAAACTGGAATTTCCCTATCTGAGGCAAAAACAATAATTGATTTAAGATGTGATAAATTAGCAGAAGATCAAAAAGGTAAATAGGTAAACATCTATAACAATACCGATCTTGGCTTGTTTGGATATGTATATCTGCTATAAGTGGCTAACATATATGAAATACATAATAATCAGGTAGCTTATATGCCATTTTTTATCATATTTATTCTTATCCCTTTATCAGAATTATTTGTTTTTGCTTCTATCAGTGGGGAAATTGGTCTTGGTTATGCGTTACTTATATCTTTAATAACCGCAATTTTAGGCGGAGCAGTGGTAAAATATCAAGGTATGCAAACCTTGCGCGCTGCTCATGAAACATTACAACGTGGTGAATTGCCTTCTAAAGAATTATTTGATGGACTTTGCCTAGTTGCCGCAGGAGCAACACTTATAACACCAGGTTTTATTACCGATGCTCTTGGGTTTGCTCTACTTATCCCTGCTTTTCGTACTATAATACGAAATAAGATTATTCAATCAGGGAAATTTCAAGTAAGCGAGTTTAATACTACATATTATGAAACTAATTATGAAACTAACGATAATCAAAGACCGCTTGACCCAACAGTAATAGAAGCCGAATTTGAAACACTTAATGATAGTGATGAAAATGATAGTAGTGAAAAAAGATGATGTAACTTGAGCTTATATCTTTATTTATGCTAATTGTAACCACCAAAAATATAAAAAGGTAAAAAATTATGAGCGAAGAAACAAAAACAAATGAAGAAAACCAAAAATCACAATTACAAGCAGATGCGCTGCCTATAACTGTACATGCTCAATATGTACGCGATATATCTTTTGAAAATCCTAATGCTCCGGATTCTTTGCGTACTGAGCTTGCGAATCCAGAAATGGAAGTTAATGTAAGTATGGACGCACGTAAAATTGAAGATAAGAATATAAAAAATCTATATGAGGTTGCCTTAACCCTTTCTGCCACAGCAAAACGCGATGAAAATACCTTATTCATTGCCGAGGTTATATATGGTATAACCTTATCTATTGGTGATATGATCCCAGAAGATCAACATCATCCGATATTATTCATAGAAATACCGCGCTTAATTTTCCCTTTCTCTCGTCAAATTATGGCAACAATTACCTCTCAAGGTGGTTATCCTCCGCTACTTCTAAATCCTGTTGATTTCCAAGCTCTTTATATTGATCGCTTTAAAGATGAGATTGAAAAATCTAAAAAACAAAATGCAAATGGTGAAACAATCAATTAAGACTGGAAAAGCGTAGATTGGTTAAAAAAGGTAAAAAAAGCAAAAAGAAATTCTATATACATCTTGTATCAGATGCGACAGGTACAACATTACTTGGTCTTTCGCGCGCAGTTCTGGCACAATTTGCAGGGATTGATCCTATTCAAAAATTTTGGCCATTGGTACGTACAGACCGTCAATTAGAGCGTGTAATTCGTAAAATCTCTGACAATCCAGGGCCTGTGATTTTTACCTTTGTTAATGAAAAAATGCGCAAGCGACTAACCGAGCATTGCGAAGAGCTTGGCATTCCTTGTGTATCTGTACTTGATCCAATTATTCATAGCCTTTCATCTTATCTTGGAATACATGCAGTTGGCGTTCCGGGATTACAACATACGATGGATGATGCCTATTTCAAACGAGTATCCGCCGTTGATTTTGCCATGCGCTTTGATGATGGGCGTTCACTAAAAGGTCTAAAAGAAGCCGATGTTATTCTGGTTGGAGTTTCACGAACATCTAAAACCCCAACTAGCATATTTTTGGCACGACGCGGAATAAAGGTTGCAAATATCCCGCTTGTACCAGGGGTTGAAGTTCCTGATGAGCATTTCCAAATAGAAAAGCCCCTTTATGTTGGATTAACTGCCTCCCCAAATAGATTGCAACAATTACGCCATACTCGCCTTAAAAGTGATAAAAATAACGCCGCTGCGTTTAATAAAAATACATATCTTTGTGAAGATGGTATAAATGATGAAGTACGTAAAGCAAGGCGTTTATTTTCTGAACATGGCTGGCCAGTAATTGATGTTACCAAACGCTCTATTGAGGAAACTTCGGCAGAAATTATGTCATTACTTCAAAATAAACGTGACAAAGAAAAGCTGGAAACAAAAAATGAGCGATAATCCCCAAACAACAGCAATAATTCTCGCATCAAAAAGCAGCGCACGTAAAAATATGCTTCAAGATACGGGTCTAAAATTTACATCTATAACCGCAGATATTGATGAGCAAGAAATAATAAATCAATTAGTATCTGAAAATAGAGATATCCCCCTTATAACTGAGCAATTAGCACAAGCAAAAGCAAGGACAGTTTCTGCATTAAATCCTAAATCTCTAGTGATTGGCTCTGACCAAACTTTAGAATTTAACGGAAATATTATATCAAAGGCAAGGACTGCTCAAGAAGGTAAAGAGAAGCTAAAATCCTTACGTGGTAAATCCCATAGATTATATTCATCTGTATGCGTGGTTTATAATGGTAATACAGAGTTTTTTCATACAGATTCTGCGCGCCTTACCATGCATAATTTTAATGATGAATATCTTGACGCTTATATCAAAAAAGACCCTGACGCTTTAACCTCTTGTGTCGGTGGATATAAGATTGAGGGCGCGGGTGCATGGCTGTTTGATACTGTAAATGGCGATCACTATACAATAATGGGAATGCCATTATTACCGTTATTGGCTTTTTTACGAAAAACATATAAATTTTTACCATGACAAAGCATTTTATAAAGACCGCAGTAATCGGACACCCAATTAAACACAGTAAATCCCCGCTGATCCACAGATATTGGCTTGATTTATATAATATTTTAGGCAGTTACGAGGCTATAGATATAAAACCACAGCATTTAAAAGCTAAAATACAAAATTTAGTAAATCAAGGATATTCGGGATTTAATGTCACTATTCCTCATAAAGTTTCGATTATGGCTTTATGTGATGAAATTGATGACCTTGCCATATCCATTGGCGCGGTAAACACCGTGACCATAAAAAATGGCAAACTATATGGCACAAATACAGACGCGTACGGCTTTACCCAAAATATTAAGGAGACCATAAAGATAAATGCGTGGGATTGGTCATTCAACCAAGGTAGAACAGTAGTCCTAGGGGCAGGAGGGGCAGCAAAAGCCATAACGTACGCACTTATCCAAGAAGGCGTACAGGATATAATAATAACCAACCGCACAAGAAAAAAAGCTGAGGAAATTGTAAAATTAGATGAAAGCAAAATCTATGTAGTTGATTGGGATAGGCGAAATCAAATTCTTAAAAATGCTAATCTTATAATCAACACAACCTCTCTTGGTATGAGTGGGAAACCACCATTAAATATTGATTTATCGCTTGCCTGCCCTCATGCCCTAGTAACAGATATAGTATATTGTCCGCTTTATACTGATTTGCTAGATCAAGCAAAGTCAAAAAATTTACGGATTATAACAGGAATAGGTATGTTACTATATCAAGCAAGAGCAGGATTTGCGCTTTGGAATGGCGTTATGCCTGATGTAACCCCTAAATTAGAGGAGCTTGTCTTAAAATGATAATATTAGGGCTTACAGGATCAATTGCAATGGGTAAATCAACCATCGGTGCACTGATGAATATATTAGGAATTCCTGTCCACGAATCTGATCATAGCGTACACAGGCTTTTAGACAGGAATAGCGAAGCAAGACCAGCCATTGCCACAGCTTTTCCATTATATGAATATCCAGAAATATATGAAAAAAAGACCTATAACATAAAGCGCAAAGAATTTGGCGAGCTTATATTTAATAATGAAGACCATCGCAATACATTAGAGAATATCCTCCACCCATTAGTGCGTGAAGATCAAGAGGATTTTATTCGAAAATCAAAGTTAAAAAAATTTGATATTATTTGCCTTGATATACCCTTGCTTTTTGAGACTAATGCACAAAAGCGCGTTGATTACACAATAGTCGTCAGTGCGCCATATTTAATACAAAAACAAAGAATTACGAATCGCCCAAATATAAGCGAAGAAAAATTCAATATTATTTTAGAAAGACAAATGTCTGATAGTGAAAAATGCGCGAGAGCCGACTATGTCATAAAAACGGGTATAGGGCATGCCCATAGCATGAAAATGCTTAAAAATATAATTCACGACATAAGGGTAAAATCAAACCTTATCCCTGATCATGAATTAGAAAAAGATGTTAAGACCTCTTATATCTAGCACATATCTTACCTAACGTGCGATAAGAATTTGATAGAAATAATACTTACCACTGCTTTGTGGAGAGGCATTGCCCTCAACACAGCCCTGATATTTCCACCTTAATTCCTGCAAGCCTGTATTATCACTAAGACGCGCACCATAACTGTAATTCCCAACAAATTTAGTAACATCAAAATAATCATTTTCCTGCGTAATATAGCCATTAGAAACGGCTATATCATGCCTTTTATTTATTGCCTTACATATTTCAAGGGAAATTTCTGGCAAAATTGCAATTAAATCGGCGCATGAAGCGGCATTACATTTATTTCCGATATTATCGCCATCATTTGCACCCGTAAAAATCCAGTCTAAGCCACCATTTACCGCTGTATCAGGCTTTTGATAAGATAGCCCCCCACCATCAATATCAAATAATCGGCATGATGCAGATGATGCAGGGTTATGAGAATATCCACTGACTATATCATTTGCAAAACTAATGCTTGTATCATCACAATCATTTGATGCCATCATAATTAGAACCATTTCACGCATTGACCTAGCATAACTTATGATCTCTGATGCGTATATCTCTGCCTTTTCCTTACTAGAACTTTGTCCTATGCCACTTCGCATCATTCCTGCCACGCTATAGCTAAGTGCGGCGAATAGAGCTATGGCAATCAAAATATAAACTAATACGCTACCACTTTGTGATTTATTTTCTACATTCATATATTTTCTTAAATTAGAATTAAATTAGAATAGGATTTGTTAACCTTAATACTATATCATAATCAAAATTATAAGTTACTGGTTTTTATATGAGTAAAAATAACGCCGTAAATATACTAATCGCCGAAGACAATCAAATTAGCCGAGAGCTAATGTCTAGCGTCTTGAAAACACAAGGGTTTAGCACTATACCTGCGGGCG
>JALTAZ010000117.1 GCA_027075555.1 Micavibrio sp. | reverse complement strand
TTAACGCTGCACTAGGGATTCAGACTGCGGCATCTTCGCCAATCCTTGCTTCTAGTTTACAAGTTACTCCTATCATAGCAAAAAGATTTGCCAATGAGGATATTAGCAGCAATGCATATGAAGCAACGGCGCAAAGAGATCTAGCCAGTGATGCATTGGTTGGTGATACGTCCAGACTTGAAAACCTAAAACAAATCAAAGAAAAAGTGTCTAGTGGCGAAATGTCAGTACCAGAAGATCAAAATGCCGTTATTAGTGGGCAAGCTCAAGGCACTACAGATAGCGCCTCGGCCAGCAGTGATGGATGGAGCGGTCAAGACGGCATGGAACTAAAAACATCAGAAGAAATGCAAATAGCTCTTCAAGATGTTTACCAAAAAATAGAAAACGGAAATATTTCTCGAGAGGATTTAGATCAAGTATTAGGAGCAGATGCATCACCTGAACTAAAACAACAAATTGAAGCAGCTCTTGAGCGTGATGGTATAGAAATTCAAGAACCCGATAGTCCTAAAAGCACTAGCGATGTTGGTATATCTGCACGCAGTGATGTAAACAGTGTGGTTGTATCTCACCCTTTAATTGGTATAGGTCCATTTGAAGTTCCTGCGATACAACCACCACAAGTTAGCTCTCCTGACAACGGTATATTGCCAGCAACAGAATATACAAGCTTTGCCGATAGCATGGAATTTGCAAAAACAAACCCTAAATATGTAAAAGGTTATGAACCAACATATGTGGGAACTATAAATAATGGTACGGAAAACGTACCAGCAGCAGGCGAGAACTTTGCACTAGCTCAAACAATACAAACAAAGCAATCAGCACCTTCTGTACAAAGTAATGTTGGAGCTGAAGATATTATTAGAATGCAAAGAGAAGCCGAGATTCGTATGGCTGAAAACAATACAGGACCAGCCAACAACCAAGGCGGAGGGATCGGAGGCGCACTTTAGCCTCTTAAAACGGATCATATTTGACTGTAATATAGTAAATATGTAATATATAAGAAAATTTATGTTAGAGGGGTGGAAAACGCCCCCAAAAATGGAAAGGGTGAATTAGAATGTCAGTTACTACTGATGATATTTCAGGCGGTAGAGTTTTGTTTGGTCTTGCCGATGGAGTTAGCCCTGTTACTATTGATGGTGAAACCTTAGAGCGACGCAATGATCGTGATTTTAAAACTAGAGAGCTGATACACTCTAATGATAAGCTTGGAAATTTAAATTTATTTGCTTTCCTTATAACGCTTTTCATCGGAGTTAAGGATAATGATGAAGGCCTAAGTAGTGATAAGGCCATTTCTGATATGGCTGATGCTCTTTCAATAGATAAGTTATTATTTGAAACAACGTTAAATGATTATAAGTCAGATAATATCTCTGCATATGAAGCTGCTAGGATAACAAGAGATAACTTAAACACATCACAAAATAATAATATACCCCCCCAAACATCAAAAGCAGTGATAGCCAATGCAGAATCTGTAATCACTAAATATGCAAAAAGTGGGAATCCATTACTTGAACTTATAGCCGATAAGGAATCAAATGGTGATTATAACAGAGTGTATGGGGCTGGCATTAGGCGTGAAAACCTAACCGAAATGACAATTGACCAAGTACTAGAATGGCAACGTGAATATGTTGAAAATGGTTCCCCATCATCTGCCGCAGGTAGATACCAAATTATTAGAACAACCCTAGAGGGGCTAAAAGATGAAATGGGATTAACTGGCGATGAACTATATGATGAAGAAATGCAAGATCGCATGGCCATGCATTTACTAAACCGCCGTGGCTATGACAGGTATTTAGCTGGAGACCCCCAAATGGATGAAAAAACATTCATGGAAAATATAGCTAAAGAATGGGCATCCATGCCAAAAGATGAAAGTGGGGCAAGCTACTACGCAGGCAGGCTTAATAAGGCACATGCAACACCTACAACACTTTTACTAGCCATGCGTAGTGCCAGAGAAATCGGCGTTCAGGACACAGGCCTCAAAGATCAGTTTGCCAAAGGCGGTGTAGAAGTTAAAGATCCGCAACAGCCCGATCCTTTGATTGCTTCATTTGATGGAAAAGGTGTAGATCAAATTGCAAGAACTAGCAAAGATCAGCATATACATGATAGGGTCGATAATACGCAATCGCAGACGCAAACAATATCACCCACCTGAATCTAAAAATTAGCAATATTTTATTGGCTACGAATAAAGCCGATTACATGTTGTAGCAAAATGCATTGAATGACTTGCTAAATAGTCATAATAATGGCCAAAATTACTGTGGAAAAATGATTTCATTTACTTACATCATAAAAAAGATTGTATATTATAGTGACTTAGCTTTATTTTAGGGTAATAAGGCATAAGTTGACAAGACGTAGCAACCTATGTCAGGAACACGGCAACAAAATCATAAAATAAATGCAAGTTACTAGTTACTATATATATTGCTATCGAAAAGGGGATGAATTCTTATCCCAATTAAAGTAAAGAAATATAATGGATTACAAAATTGTAGGTTTCACACTAGGACTACTCCTTGTTATTCTTGGAGTTGCAGAGCTTGTTCCAGCAGCCCTTGAGTGGGCACTTAGCTCTGCCGAAGCTAGTAACTTTTTTATGAATTCTATCATATGCTTGTTTTTTGGAACATGCCTTATTCTTATCAATAAATCTTTTGAGCGTAAGATAAATATAAGACAAGCTTTTATGCTTACCTCAATTAGCTGGTTGTTTATAAGTGCGTTTGCCGCCCTGCCCTTTTATATGTCCAACCTAAATTTAAGCTATACAGACTCTTTCTTTGAAGCTATGTCCGGAATAACAACCACCGGCTCAACGGTGTTAACGCGATTAGATAGTATGTCATCGGGTATATTATTATGGCGTTCTATAACACAATGGATAGGTGGGATAGGTCTTGTTGCTTTTGCAATTATATTACTTCCAACATTAAGAGTTGGAGGCATGCAGCTTTTTCAAACAGAATCTTCAGATAAATCTGAAAAACTTATTCCAAGAAGTGCTGATATTATGAAACATTTACTTGTCATATATATTGGCTTCACCGTTTTGTGTGCACTATCATATTATCTGGAAGGAATGAGCCTATTTAATGCCATAAATCATGCCATGACCACCATTCCAACTGGTGGTTTTTCAACTCATGATGCCTCTTTTGGCTATTATGAAAGCACATCAATGCAGCTTACTGCCGCTATATTCATGTTTTTGTGCGGTATTCCTTTTATCCTATATATAAAATTATTTTATCAAAATAATTTTGGATTTTTGAAAGATGAACAAACAATAATATATACAGCAATAGTTGTAGTTTTAACCATAATAATGACTATATGGATATGGGTTAATGAAGATCAGAATTTAACAAAAAGCTTTACAGACTCTATTTTTAGTGTCGTATCTATAATCACAACAACAGGATACACAACCTTTGACTACACTATTTTAGGAAGCTTTGCTTCAATATTCTTTTTCTTTTTAACTTACATAGGCGCTAGCGCTGGTTCTACTGCTGGTGGAATGAAGATTATGCGTATATCAATAGTTGCAAAAGCCGTGAGTCAGCAAACTAACAGACTTCTTTACCCTAATGGAGTTTTTCCTATACGTTATCAAGGAAAGCCTATATCTCAATCACTTGTTAATACTGTTCTTGGATTTTGCGGATTATATGTTTTTTTCAATGTATTACTCACACTTGCCCTATCTTTAATTGGTTTGGACTTTGAAACTGCGGTCAGTGGTGCGGCAACATCTATCGCAAATGTTGGACCAGGAATTGGTGGAACAATTGGTCCCGTTGGAAATTTTTCATCTTTACCCGATTCGGCCAAATGGCTTTTATGTCTTGGAATGCTAATAGGCAGGTTAGAAATACTCACTGTTATGGTTATATTCACACCTACCTATTGGAAATTTTAATAATAGCGGTAATTATTGCCATTACATTACAAATTCAAGTTAATCCCTTGAAAAAAGATTTTCTACAGCAGAGCGCTCTTCCCTGAGTTCTTTATCCGTAATATCAAGACGGTTTTGTGAAAATTCATTTATTTCCAGTCCTTGAACAATTCTATATTCGCCATCTTTACATGTCACCGGATATCCAAATATTACTCCCTCTTTTATACCATAAGAACCATCAGATGGTATAGCCATAGATACATACTCTCCCTCAGGAGTTCCTAAAGCCCAAGAACACATATGATCTATTGCCGCGCTAGCCGCGCTAGCTGCTGATGATGCACCTCTAGCCCTGATAATTGCCGCACCACGCTGTTGAACTTTTGGAATAAATGTATTTTCGTACCAATCATTATCAATCAAGTTCATAGCATTAGAAGATTTAACCACCGCATGATGCAAATCTGGATATTGAGTAGAGCTATGATTACCCCAGATAATAACATTCTTTACATCTGTTGAGTGAACTCCTGTTTTTTCTGCAAGCTGGCTCATTGCACGATTATGATCTAAACGCACCATAGCTGTAAAACACTTAGGATCAAGATCAGGGGCATTTTGTTGAGCAATAAGTGCATTTGTATTTGCAGGATTGCCAACAACCAAAACTTTGACATCACGTGATGCATGATCATTTATAGCCTTTCCCTGAGGGGCAAAAATCCCGCCATTCGCCTCTAGCAGGTCTTTACGCTCCATCCCTTCTTTACGAGGCATAGCCCCAACTAAAAGTGCATAATCAACATCTTTAAAAGCTATATTAGGATCATCAGTTGTAACAACCCCCACAAGCAAAGGAAAAGCACAATCATTAAGTTCCATAACCACGCCCTCAAGTGCTCCTAAAGCTGGCGTTATCTCAAGAAGGTGCAAGATAACTGGCTGATCCACCCCTAACATATCACCTGAGGCAATACGAAATAACAACGCATAACCTATTTGCCCTGCTGCGCCTGTAACTGCAATTCTTACTGGATCTTTCATAACATCTATCCCTTTTTTTAATCATGTAAACTCTACTATTATAAAGGCATAACTCTTTTATAGATTCGTGACAAGAGAACAAAAAATACATTAACACCCCATAGACGCTCAACTTTAATATACCACTTTAGGTAAGATAATTTTTAATGGTTTTTAACTATTAGAATTAAATACTGGGGCTTTAATAAAGGCTATGAAGCGAAATCATATATCTGTTATCTATTTCTTTTCAATCTTATCGCCATCATCTTCACAACCAAGAGCTTTGTACTTATTAGAATAGCGCATCAAGGTATCCATATCGCTTTCACCCTCATATGTGACACCCTCCCAATAAAAATTATATTTTAAAACCTTTTTATCCCAATCAGGATGCCTTTCAGATAATTTTTTATAAACCCCGTCATATTCTTTATATAAATAGCCATTGTCACATCGGCATTCTCTTTTATTCCTTTTAATTCTTAAACAATTTCTCTCTGCCTCTGGTATAGCTTCTTGTAATTTAAATAACTCTACTAGGTCAGCATGATCCACCTCTTCAATAACTTCCACCTCACCACTATAAGGGTCAGAACTTAAACCATCGCCACCATATTGAGCATAAGCCACAAACGGAGTTATCAACATAATAAAAAACACAGAGAAAAACCTGAACATATTAGTAACTCCTGTAAATTTATAAAAAATATTTTGCTCAATGCCCTATGTTATTACCAAAATGGATTTGTTTCAAGGATAACTCTCACTTTGCATTTCGTGCAACCTAGATATGGTACGCTCAAATTCAAAAATATGATCACGACCAAGATATAGTTTTTCAGGAATACAAGATGCAGAAATTATGACTTTAACCCTTGCCTCATAAAGCGCATCTATCAAATTAATAAAGCGTTTTGCTTCATTACGTCTATCATAACCAAGTCTTGGTACATCTTCTATGAATACGATATTATAGCGCTTGGCAATTTCAATATAATCTTCTGCCCCATAGGGGCGTTCACATAATTGGGAAAAACTAAAACGAGCAACCCCGTTAGCACTATTTTTTACCTTTATTTCCCGCCCCTTTACACGAATAATTTCACTTTTAATATCTTGCCCTTGTGTCAAAGATACAAAAATATCATCTAACTTTAATCTTGTTTTTCTACCAATCGGGGTGAAGTATGTTCCTTCGATTTTTATGCCCTTAGTTCTATAGTCACACGGGCTGTTAAGATAAACGCTAACTACTTTTGTTTTTAATAAATCAATAAATGGTAAAAAACGAGCGCGCTGAAGCCCGTCTTTATATAAATCATCAATAGACCAATTACTTGTAGCAACCACTATAACATCAAGTTCAAACAATATCTTGAACAAACGCCCTAATATCATAGCATCTGTAATATCGACCACATGAAACTCATCAAAGCACAATACCCTCGATTTTTTGGATATAATTTCAGCCAATGAAGGTAGTGCCTGATCTATATTACATATAACTCCGTCCTCTCGACAGCGACTATTGATATAATTATGAACCTCTATCATAAATTCATGAAAATGAGTTCGCCTTTTCGTTACACTATCTGGCAAAGAATCATGAAATAAATCCATTAGCATAGATTTACCACGTCCAACACCCCCGTAAAGATATACTCCCATAGGTGGCGGATTGTAATCACCTGAACCAATAGCCATAATGCGCTGAAAAAAACTAATAGCGGGCTTTTCCTCTAACCATATTAAATCATCATATAATCGTTGAAGCTCTTGTATCGCCTTTTCTTGCATAATATCTTTATGCAATTCCCCCGCATTTATCAAAGCTCTATATCTTTCAATTGGTGTTTGTTTCATCCACGAAACCTTTATTAGGATTAGACCTCCTGATCAAAAAAATAGAAAGCTCATAAAGAATCAATATAGGAACAGCTAACAAAATTTGGGAAACCAAATCAGGAGGGGTTAAAAATGCAGCCACTATGAAGGCTATAATAATGGCATATTTACGCTTTGAGGCAAGAAAACCCGCACTAATAAGCCCAGCGCGACCAAGCAAGACTAGAAATACAGGAAGTTGAAAACAAAGCCCAAAAGCGAAAATAAGCGTCATAATAAGATCTAAATACTCGCTAACCCGTGCTTCTAGCTGAATTGGCAATGCCATATCCCCCCCTGTTGACTGAAAACTCAAGAAAAAAGGCCATGCCATGGGTAAAACTACGTAATATACACAAGCTCCACCAAGAAAGAATAATATTGGAGTAAATATAAGAAATGGTAAAAACGCCTTTTTCTCATTTTTATAAAGACCAGGGGCAATAAAAATCCAAACTTGAAGCAAAAGCACAGGAAATGTAAGAAAAATACCTGAAAAAAAAGCAACTTTTAAGTATGTAAAAAAGGCTTCTGTTAACCCTGTATATATCAATCGATTTGTATCGTTTTCATTCATTGCATCTGCTAGTGGCTGCACAAGAAAACTATATATATTATCTACAAAAATAAAGCTAAGTGCTGTTCCTATAATCATAATTACGATTACCCACAACAACCTGGCTCGTAATTCAACTAAGTGAGAAAATATAGGCTTTGCCTCTGAATTTATGGTGTCTTTTTCAGAAAAGCCCTTATCCTTACTCATCACTGCCACCTTCTTTATTTTTCACTTCAGTATTTTTACTTAAATCACTGGACAGCAATATATATTCCTCATCAGCAGCAGCCTCATCAAAATTAACCTCTCTATCTTGCTCATCACGAGCTTCAAAATTAACGCCTTTACGAATATCATCAAGATCAGCATCTCTCATAACATCGTCAAATTGCTGTGATATTGTATATTTAATATAATGCAACCTGCGCATAATACGCCCAATAGCAACCATCACTACGGGTATTTCCTCTGGACCTATTACAATAATTGCCACGGTAATAATCAAAAACAGTTCTGGCCAACCAAAATCAAGCATAAAAGAACCTTATATCAAAATATATCTGCCAACACTTTAAAGCATAAAAACAGCCCCATAACATAGCCCGGAACAACTATCAGAGCATTAAATATAATGGCAGCATTCATTAAAAAATCACGTTCCTCATCTGTAAGAGAGGGATCATTATCAAGCATATCTCTAGCACGTTTACTTTCACGAATCGAAGATGTAAACTCCCAGAATATGCCAATAAAAACCATCGGCAATATAAATAACCCTAAAAAACTTACAATTTGATCGTTAAAAAACCCAATAACAGAAACATATATTGTAAATAATGACATTGACGATGAGAAAATTTTATTTCCACTACGACTTCTATCAACAGCAAGCCCTAACATAAAAACTGATATAGTTATCAGCAAATACCCCCAAGCCCACCATGGCATATATATCGTCGAAAGCATAATATTTTTAGCGTCTTTTATAAATCTTTAGTCTTATCTCTTTTTTCTTCAACAGCAGATTTTTTAGAACTTTTACGTTTATCCTCTATTGATGCGGTAGGGGTAGGGGTAGGGGTTTTAGAATCCTTTCCATCATCATCATCTTTTAAGCCTTTTTTAAAACTGTTAATCCCTTTGGCTAAGTTCTCCATAATATTAGGGATACGCCCAGCTCCGAACAAAACCATAACAATCAGAATTATAATAAGAATTTGTACTGCACCTGGTGCCATATCTGCTTATCCTTTTTCTGTATCTTTTTCGTTTTTATTTTCAAAAACTTGCTCATCAAGCCTCTTATCACCATTATCGCATATATTATCTTGCTCACTCGATGATTTTTTAGGAATATTCATCATTAAAAGCATCGTTACAACGCATAATAATGTTACTAAAACTATAATTGCCATAACGCCCATATTTTATAATCCCTTCATGTACTCATGTTCTACGCTCTGATTATCATCTTGTCCAGAGCCAGAAGATACACCAAATAAATCATCTTTATGAACAGTATCAATAGCAGGTCTGCGATCTAATAACCCAGATGCTTTCATTTCGTCCATACCAGGCAAATCCATTAGGCTTTCCAATGAGAAATGATCCAAAAACCTTGTAGTTGTAACCCATGTAAGTGGTCGCCCAAGCGTTTCACGCCTGCGCCCTGGTTTAACCCAACCAACCTCAATAAGAGCATCTAACGTTCCTTTATGTGTTCCAACCCCTCTAATATTCTCAATTTCTGCGCGGGTAATAGGCTGGTGATATGCAATTATTGCCAGTGTCTCCATTGCTGCTCTAGATAACTTTTTATTAACTTGCTTTTCAATATTCATATATTCGGCAAGATCAGCAGATGTTCTAAACGCCCACTTACCATTAATATCAATTAGATTAACCCCGCGCCCTGCATAGTGATCTTTTAGTATTTCTAAAAGGTCTAAAATTTTAGTATTTTCTGGCAAATATTCTGATAGCTGAGAAACACTCACAGGTTCAGAAGATGCAAATATAATAGCCTCTAGCAATCTAATCAAATTATTCTTGTTATTATCCATAAGCAAGTTCCATAGCAATAGTTATTGCAACAAATATAATAAAAACAGGTAATAAAAAACCCTTAAAAACTACTGAGAAAAAACCCGGAGTTTTATTGCCTTTATATATA
>JALTAZ010000116.1 GCA_027075555.1 Micavibrio sp. | reverse complement strand
GAAGTCTAGTTTATAAAGCGCGCGTTAGAATGGGTGAATATCTAGCGCAAAAGATTATGCGTGATTTTCCAAACCATGATATTGATGTAGTTATACCAATACCTGAATCCAGTCGCCCTTGTGCAATGGAGCTTGCCTATCAAATGCGCTTAAAACTTCGTGAAGGATTTGTTAAAAACCGCTATATAGGGCGTACATTTATAATGCCAGGACAAGAAGAAAGGGAAAAATCAGTTAAACAAAAACTCAATCCTATTTCTCTTGAGTTTAAAGGCAAAAATGTTCTACTAGTTGATGATTCAATAGTACGCGGCACAACTTCTAAGAAAATTATTGATATGGCTCGCGAGGCTGGCGCTAAAAAGGTTTATTTTGCCTCTGCGGCACCTCCCGTACGCTATCCCAATGTCTATGGTATAGATATGGCTGTAAAATCAGAACTTGTTGCCTATAACAAAAATGAAGACCAAATAATGCAAGAAATAGGCGCTGATCGTTTATTTTATCAAGATCTAAGTGATCTGATAAAAGCAGCAACACCAAGCGATGAAATACCTGACAGTCGATCATTTGACTGCTCTGTATTTGATGGTAAATACATTACCAAAGATATTGATGAAGCCTACTTTAAAAAATTAGAAACAACACGCAATGATAGCTCAAAACATTTAAATAATATCAATAATGATGGTCAATGCGTAGATCTATATAGTGATACATGATATATATTATTGGTTATATTCTGGTTTATCATTACCGCCATTACCAGAAGTTGTTGCTTCTATAAGCTTATCCATTTTGCTTCTAAAATCGTCACTGTAACCATCATTATCCTGATGATCTTTATTATCGCTAAGATCACTATCTTTTTGAAGCAAATCCATTTCTTCTAATTTTTTACGAGCTTCATTCATTACCGCAACTCCATCATCTTGGGAAATATATTCATTATTGTTATTTTCATTCACAGGAATAAAGCCAGCTATCCATTTAGAAGTTGCTTCAAGGTAAATACGGCTCTTGCTGGTTTTAAGAAAATCCCACTCTTGCATTTGTTTATCATCTACTAGATAATATACTGGTAAATAAAGCAGACCCAAAAACAAAACACCGCGAGCTATACCAAAAACCATACCCAAAGTTCTATCAACGGCTCCTAAGCCTAGCTTTTTAACAGATTCGGCTAGAAAATGGCTTATTATTGAAAATAAAATCACAAAAACAATAAATATCACGGCATAAGATATAACATCACCCAATAAAGGATAGGGAACAACACCGAAAAATTGTTCAGGATTTTCATCTCCCTCAACCACACCTAACCAATCTCTTATAACAGGTACAAGCAACGGTCCGCCTATATAAGAAGCCACAGCTCCACCAAGAAGCCCAAAAATTGTAAGTATCTCTCGGATAAAACCGCGCAAAATTGCAATCCCAATAGAAGCAAGCATCACAAGCGCAGCAATTATATCTACAACCATATTGTTTCAAAGCCCTTAAATTAACCCAATCAATAATAAAATATAATAACTTGCATTTCTTTTATGACTTTTATTTTATGATGTTGTTGTCGCGTTCCTCACATCGCATTACTCACATCACGTAGGTCAATACGCTTTGTCACTTGCGCCTTGCCCTAAAATAAAGCCAAATTACTATAACTGACACCGATAGGCTATCATCTTATAAAATGCAAGCCCTTTAATGATAATCACATAATATCAATAAAAAAGGAATGCAATATCATTTTTGCACTCCTGATATTTTAACTTTTTTACTTTCATAATTTATATGATCAAATTCTAAGTTTTTGGCGCAAGTATCATTATCATCTGACGACCTTCAAATTTGGGGGCTAATTCTATGATAGAAATTTCTTCAAGCTCTTCTTGTATTCTTGCATATATTTCCCGCCCAATTTCCTGATGTGCCATCTCGCGCCCACGAAAACGCATAGTAACCTTAACCTTATCGCCATTACCCAAGAAACGACGAGCATTGCGCATTTTAACTTCATAATCGTTTTTCTCAATGCGAGGGCTCATTTTAACCTCTTTTACATCAACTGTCTTTTGTTTCTTACGGGCTTCATTGGCTTTTTTCTGTTGCTCATATTTATACTTACCATAATCTAGTATTTTGCATACTGGAGGATCAGCATTAGGAGACACCTCAACAAGGTCTAGCCCCTCTTCCTCTGCCATTTTAATTGCGTCTTCAATATCGACTATACCTCTCATCTTACCATCTGCATCAACAAGTCTTACTTGAGAAACTTTAATTGCAGAATTTACACGTGGCCCGTCATTCTTGCGCGGCATTGGTCTTTGTGGTCTAGAAATTGTTGTGCTCCTTTGTAAGTTAAAAAACATATATTAAATAAAATTGCTTAGAAAAATATTAATACGGTTGTTTTTACTTATCTGCAAGCGATTCTATTAAGCTTTTACAATTATTATTATATTATTATATGA
>JALTAZ010000115.1 GCA_027075555.1 Micavibrio sp. | reverse complement strand
AGCTACTTAATGTGTATGTGATCTTCATTTATATTTCAGACCTCGCATTTTGAGATTTTGAAGAAAAGAATATCTGATAGCGTAGTCTCTCCGTTTTTCCACTTAAGAATAATAGTGAAAGAGCGATGGGAATTATGGTGATTGCATACATTATGAATATACCTATATTATTATGCCTAGCTATATTATTAGACATAAGGAATATCCCTTCTAAAATTATTATAGTTACAATAGCTATTGTTATTTTTTTAGCCTGCCCGCGGCGATCAGTTGGGCCAAGCAATAAGGATAAAAGGGCAATTAAGGGGAATGCTATGGCCAAAAGTGGTGTAACAATTCTACGGTGAATTTCCGCAGTAAATGATCGTAAATTTTTTATATCCTGTTCATCTTGTATATTAGGATTTAATAATTCCCAGATTGTGCGCTCTGCTGGTTCTGCCCATCTTTTTCTAACTGACTGGTTTTCTGGTAATTCTATGATATATCGTTCAAATCTAAGTTGTTGTAAAATACCTGTTTTGGGGTTTATTTCTTGGCGTGCTCCATCATATACTACTACCTGATGCCCATTATTAGTTGAAATAATTATCCCACGCTTTGCAAGGATGGTTGATGGTAGTTTTGTTTCATCGCGAGTATCATGGATCATAAGCCCTGCTAGTTCACCATTATTCATCTTCTGGTTTATATAAACGGTAATGCCTTTGCCAACTTGGTTAAATATTCCTTCTTTGAAAAGGAAATTTGATAGCTCTGATTTTAATTCTTCTCGCATTTGTTGCATTTTAGATAATGAAACAGGTGTAACCCACAGGGTTAAAATCCATAATAGGATCGACAATATAAGACCAAGAATTATAGCAGGCTTTGCTAGATCAAAAGATGAATGACCGGTGCCACGCATGGCTACAAGCTCAGAATCTATGGTCATTTTATTATACAGGAATAAAGTTGATGCCATAAGTGATAGCGGAAGGATAATTTCAAAGGCTCTTGGTAGGGCAAGTACTGTAAGAATCCAAAAGGCACTTCCCGATGATCCTGCATTTATGACTATTTCTAAAAAACGCAATGATTGAGTTAGAAATATAATCATGGTTAGCACAATGGCAATAAAGCCAGTTGCAATTGTTAGGTTTTTTAAAATATAGCGGTTAAAAATTTTCATCAGTTTAGGTTATTAAGCCTGGATTTTAAATTTTGTACTAATAATAACTATTAATAACTATGTTGGTACTAGTTATTTTATTTTTGGAGCTTATACTAAGGGGGAACTTATTGCGATTATAATTTTTAGCTTGTTAGGATTTTAAATGACAGTAAATATATCTTTTTCAAAAGCCCCTCACAAAGATTCAGATGCTGCTGTTCTTTGCTTTTATGAAGGTAGTGAGCCAAGCGCTGCTGTAAGCTCTTTAAATTATGAGTTTCACGGCTATATCGATAATGTGTTGGAAAAAAATAAGAGCTTTACAGGGAAATTTGGACAAGTACAGATCTTAGTGTTGCCAGAGGATTCGCCTTATGCCTATGCGATATTGCTTGGTTGTGGCAAAAAAGATGAGCTTGATAACCTAAGGGCTGAGAAATTAGGAGGAAAACTTGTTGCTTCACTAGATAGTAGCAATATCGAAAGTTTAGAATTTTACAATGATAATGATTTAGCACAAAGCGGTGAGTTAGCAGCGCATATTGCGGTAGGTATAAGCCTTCGTTCTTATTCTTTTGAAATATATAAATCCAAAAAAGATGATGATGAGGAGGAAAAAAAATTATCCTTAGTTCATTTTGTTGCATTTGATAGCGATAATGCCGATGAGACTTATAGTGAACAGTCTCCTGCTATTGAAGGGGTGTTTCTTGCTCGTGATCTTGTTAATGAACCACCAAATGAACTTTATCCAGATGCCTATGCAAAGCGTATAAAAGCACAACTAAAACCGCTTGGTGTAGAAATTGAAATTCTTGATGAAAAGAAAATGAAAAAGATCGGTATGGGGGCATTACTTGCAGTTGGGCAAGGCTCGGATCATGCGCCGCGTATGGTAATTATGCGCTGGCGCGGTGATAAAAGCTGCGCTGATGCTCCGCTTGCATTTGTTGGAAAGGGCGTTACCTTTGATACGGGCGGTATATCCCTTAAACCAGGTGCGGGCATGGAAGAAATGAAAATGGATATGGGCGGCTCGGCGGCAGTTGTTGGTCTTATGAAATCTTTGGCGCGTCGCAGGGCAAAAGTTAATGTTGTGGGCGTTGTTGGGTTGGTTGAAAATATGCCCTCTGCCAGGGCTTACCGCCCTGCGGATATTGTAACTTCATATTCGGGTAAGACCATTGAGGTGCTAAATACGGATGCAGAAGGTCGTTTGGTGCTGGCAGATGCGCTTTCCTATGTGCAAGATATTTATAAACCTGCAATGGTAATTGATTTGGCAACCCTTACAGGGGCAATGATCATAGCATTAGGTCATGAATATTGCGGAACATTTGTTAATAATGATGATTTGTGGGAGCAGATGGAGCAGGCTGGTAGGGAAACTGACGAGAAATTATGGCGTATGCCTTTGGACGAGGTATGGAAAAAGGATATGGAGGGGACTATCTCTGATACCCAAAATATGTCTAAATCAGGACGCTGGGCAGGGGCTTGCACTGCTGCGGGGTTTTTGTCGCATTTTATCGAAAAGGATATGGAGTGGGCGCATATGGATATAGCGGGCACTGCTTGGATTAAAAGTGATAAAGACACAACACCTAAATACGGTACAGGTTTTGGTGTACGCTTATTGGATCGCTTTGTATCAAAAAATTATGAGCAGTCATAGAATTTCTTATGGGTTCTTGTGTAAAATCTTTAGGCATTACCAAAAATAACAGGCGGTTGAGATCTATCGCTGATTTGATTGAAAATGGCTTATTATCTGATTTGAATATTAGTGATTTTCTAGCATTAGAATCCATTTATGATATTGGCATTAGTGAACATATCCATAAATTGTTAAGCGGGGTTGAAAATCCATTGAGCGATCCTATAGGGCGGCAATATATCCCTAGCCTTGATGAAATGATTATCAAGGAAGATGAATTAAGCGATCCTATTGGTGATGATTTGTATTCTCCTGTTAAAGGTATAGTTCATCGTTATCCTGATCGGGTTTTGTTCAAAGTTACTAATGTTTGTGAAGTTTATTGTCGTTATTGTTTTCGCAAAGAAATGATAGGGGCAGGGGCTAACCATCTATCGGGCAGTGAATTTATGGCTGCTATTGATTATATAAGGGCGCATAATGAGATCTGGGAGGTCATTTTAACAGGTGGCGATCCTTTTATTCTTTCCTCACAAAAATTACAAAATATTCTGAATAAATTAGACAATATTAAGCATGTACAAAATATAAGAATTCACACTAGGATTCCTATTGCAAATCCGTCTAAAATTGACGATACGATGTTGTTCGTTTTTAAATCTCAAGGCAAAGGATTGCATGTGGTTTTGCATGTAAATCATTTTAAAGAAATTACCAAGGAGGTTGAGGAAACAATTTTACAATTAAGGGCTGCTAATTGCTCTATTTATTCTCAATCTGTGTTTCTTAAAGGGGTAAATGATGATGCTAAAATTCTGGAGAATTTATTTAAAAAGTTAGTTTCAATTCATGTTAAACCATATTATTTGCACCATCTTGATCGTATAAGGGGAAGCAGTCATTTCAGAGTTCCATTAAAGCGCGGTATGGAGATAATGAAAGAATTGCAAGGCAAAGTATCGGGATTATGTTTGCCTAAATATGTTATTGATGTTGCAGGGGGGCACGGGAAAATTCCCGCGAATGAGAGTTATATAAGGCAAATATCATCTAATTTATATGATATTGAAGATTATAAAGGGTGCAAACATTTATATATTGATAATTAAAAATAAGCCAATTTGTTAAGGTCAGGTTATAGTATGAGTGAAATACGTTTTTATCATTTGCAAAATCAAACACAAGAGCAAGCTTTGCCCCTATTAGTTTCTAAAGCCTTAGAAAAGGGGCATAAGGTTGTAATAAAGCTTCGTGATGCAAAGGAGGTTGATAATATGGATACGCTTCTTTGGGATTATGATGCTAATAGCTTTTTACCTCATGCAAGCGTAAAAACTGGTGATGCCGAATTACAGCCTGTGTGGATTACTTGTGAAGATGAAAATCCAAATAATGCAAGCGTCCTTATTATTGGACAAGGGGCGCAAAGCTCAATGCATAATGATTTTACTATATGTTGTGAAATATTCAGTGATCATGATAAAAGCGTAGTTCAAGAGGCTAGAAAACGTTGGAAAGAGTATAAAGAGCAAGGTTTTGATATTACCTACTGGCAGCAAAATGAGCGCGGAGGCTGGGATAAAAAAGCCTGATATAATTAAAATATCGGGCTTTTTAATAATTTCAAATTCGTATTATTTCTACTCTATTCATTATTTAGTGGAGCTGGATTATCAGATTGCTCTCTAAGCCAAGCAATAAGAGCCGCGCGGTCTTGTATTTTTTTGATACCAGCAAAACTCATTTTAGTGTCAGAGATATATTTTTTAGGCTTGGTCAGGAATTGATCTAGTGATTCATAATCCCAAACCCCACCTTTTTCTTTAAGACCGTTTGAGTATGAAAACCCTGCAACAGATCCTTTTTCACGATTGACAATATTCCATAGATTTGGGCCCATTTTCGTAGGACCATCTTTATCAAATGAGTGACAAGCCGCACAAGATTTTGACAGCTTCGCCCCTTTTGAAATATCTGCCTGTGCAAGATAGGGTATAATAGATTCAGGCATTTGAGGCTTATTAGTATCAGATACCATCTTAATACTAGAATTATTTGAAGCTTCTTCAATGGGTACAGCATCTTTTTTTAGCTCATCTGTAGGGTAAATCTTATCTGCGACAAAGCCAGTTAACATAATAGTCGCACCTGCGGCAAGAATCGCAACTAAAATCTTACTATTTTCAAAGCTGGGCATTTTATACTGATCCTATATTAATTGTTGGATTGCTTAAATAAGCAATAATAAAAGCACATATAGCATATATAGCATATATATAAACAGTTCTTTTACTTTTGTCGATATGGATATATGATCTTGCGAAAACTTAATTAAGAAAAAATACAGGTAAAGGCTAAAAAGGTTGTTATGACTTTTGATAAATATAAGAAAATTGCATTCCAAGGTGCTCATGGTGCTTATTCAGATATGGCTTGTCGCGTGGTTTTTCCTGATCTTGAAACTGTGCCTTGTGATTCCTTTGATGAGGCATTTGATGCGGTAATGCAAGGGCGCAGCGATCTTGCTATGATTCCTGTTGATAATACTATAGCAGGTCGGGTTGCCGATGTTCACCATTTGATGCCTCAAGGTGATTTATTTATAATTGGTGAGCATTTTCAGCCAATTAACCATATGTTATTAGGTCTTCCAAATTCAAAGATAGAGGATATTAAACATGTCCATAGCCATGTACATGCGATTCCGCAATGTAGAAAGTTTTTAAATGATTTAGATGTGAAATCTCATGTTCATGCGGATACTGCGGGGGCTGCTAAGGAAATTGCTAAGGTTAAAGATAAGGCACATGCAGCCATTGCATCAGAGCTTGCCGCTAAGATTTATGGTTTAGAGATTTTGCAACGTGATATAGAAGATACAAATCATAATGTTACGCGGTTTTTGATATTATCTGCTGATCCGTCTTTTCCTGAAGTTGATGAAAAAAATGTAATTACAAGCCTGTTATTTGAGGTAAGAAATATTCCAGCCTCTCTTTATAAGGCATTAGGAGGTTTTGCAACAAATGCTCTTAGCATGAGTAAACTTGAATCCTATGTTGATGATAAGTTCAATGCGGCGAGGTTTTACTGCGATATAGAAGGTCATCATGAAAGCCCAGAATTTGGGCGCGCTTTAGAGGAGCTTGGCTTTTTTGCAAAAGATGTGAAATTGCTTGGAACATATAGGGCACACCCTTTTAGAATACAGCAAAGCAATGGTGATGAATAATTTTTGAAATTATAGCTTGCTTTACAATAAGGTAAGTGTGCTACTGTAATGGGCTTAGGTTATATAAATTAAGGAATATTACATGCCGACACATGCTGAATTAACTGGAAAACTTCTTATAGATGCCGCGGCATTTTTTCGTACATTAGGAAGTCAAAACGAGTCTCTTAGCGCGCAGATGAATGAAAATGCCACTGTGTTTGAGCAAATGGGTGATTTAATTATCAATGATCCTGAGGGTAATTTAGAAGGAACCACCCACGCACAGCTTGCTGGTCGCCTTTTAAAGGATGCAGCAGGATTTTTTAGAACTTTGGCAGAGCAAAATGAGCCAATAAAAGACCAAATGAATGAAAACGCCAATGTTTATGATCAAATTGGTGACTTGGTATCGCAAGATCCTTTAGGTATTTTGGATTAATAGTTTCTATAAGTTGTTATATTTATCCATACAATATTTATTGTAATGTTGAGTTGCGTCTTGGAAAAAGGTTATACTTTATCTGACCATAGTGATTTGGCTTTATTTTAGGACAAGGTGCAAGTAACTTTACGCAAGGAACGCAGCAACAAAGTCATAAAATAAATGCAAGTTACTATATTTCTTGGTGCAGTTCTTTGTTCCTGTTTTAGGCCTGTTGATTTTTATGAATAAGGACATAATTCTATGGCGCGCTCGCGTAAAATAAAACGATCTCGTAAACAAAAAAATTCATCATTTTTGCCAGATTCGATGCAGGCATTTATCGCACGGCGTTTGGTTGATATGGTTGCATTGGTGTTTTTCTCACTCGGGGCTTTTATTCTCCTATCATTGATAAGCTATAATAGTGCTGATCCATCTTGGAATACGGCGCCAGAGAGTGATGTTGTAAATATATCAAATATAGGAGGATCATTTGGGGCATATATTTCAGATATATTATTGCAGACTCTAGGACTTGGTGCATTTGTTCCTGCTTTATGTTTTGTGATTTGGGGGATAAGGGTTTTTAAACGCCAATCGGTGCGCCCGGTAATATTAAGAATAGCCTCTATACTTATGGCTTCTTTATTTGTTTCAATTGCATTAGCCAATGTTCCTTCGGGGCAAGGGGCGTGGTTTGTCCATCCATATTTGGGAAGTGCTACGGGCTCTATAATTTTGGAACGAAGTGTTGCTATTTTGGATTTATTTGATTTGCCTTATGCATCGCTTTTAGTCGCTTCTTTTGCAGGGATTATTGCTCTTGGTTTTTTTCTGCATGGTGCGGCTTTTAAAGCATATGAAGTTGCTTCGGCTTGGTTTCGGGTTAAGGTAGGTGCTTATATATTTGCAGGAATGGTTACATCAGCATTTAGTGGTTTTTATAATTGGGTTGTGCATTATAATTCTCCAGATTATAAGCCAGAGCCTTCTGCCGCTTCTTTAGGTATTATGGATAGATTGCGGGTAATGAAAGAAGAACGAGCGCAATCAATAGCGGAGCGCAAAGCCTTATGGGAGGAGGAAAAGGAAAAAATTAAAAAATCAAGAATGAAAAAGCTAGTTCAAAAATCTGATATTTCCCCTGAAAATAAGCGCTCATCTGATATTGTTGAAGTTTGTGATACACCAGATAAATCCCATAAGGCTTCATCGATTCCTGTGGTTAAGCCTGCACCGGCTTCGGTTCTTAGCCCATCAAAATCAAAGGATATCGCACAGCAAAGATTTGCTTTGTCTGATGTTGATGGAGATTGGGAGTTTCCACCACTTTCATTGATCCAAGATGTTCCACTAGAAGTTAAAGGAATGAAGCTAGATGATAATGCGTTGCGCCGAAATGCTGAGCTATTAAGCAGTGTGCTAGAAGATTTTAATATCAAAGGTGAGATTAAGAAAATTCATCCAGGGCCTGTGGTTACGCTGTATGAGCTTGAGCCTGCTCCGGGTACTAAATCATCGCGGGTTATATCGCTAAGTGATGATATTGCCCGCTCTATGTCGGCTATATCTGTGCGCTGCGCGGTTGTGCCAGGGCGCAACGTAATTGGAATAGAGCTTCCAAACAAAACGCGCCAAACCGTATATATGAAAGAAATGCTACAATCGCGCATGTATGAAAAGACTTCAGCCAAGCTCCCGCTTATTCTTGGTAAAGATATTGGAGGGCAACCAGTTCTTGCAGATCTTGCAAAAATGCCGCACTTGCTGGTTGCTGGTACTACTGGTTCGGGTAAGTCTGTGGCGGTTAATACCATGATTATGTCGCTTTTATATCGCCTTTCTCCAGAGAAATGCCGCTTTATAATGATTGATCCTAAAATGCTAGAGCTTTCGGTATATGATGATATTCCTCATCTTTTAACCCCTGTGGTAACTGAGCCAGGAAAGGCTGTAGTTGCTCTTAAATGGGCAGTTAGGGAGATGGAAGATCGCTATAGAAATATGTCTAAGCTAGGTGTTCGCAACGTTGAGGGGTATAATCAACGTATGCGTGAGGCGATTAAAAATGATGAGAAAATAATGCATAAGGTGCAAACTGGATTTGATCCAGATAGTGGTAAGCCAATTTTTGAAGATCGGGAAATGCAACTGGCAGAACTACCCTATATTGTGATTATTGTTGATGAATTTGCTGATTTGATGCTGGTTGCTGGTAAGGATGTTGAAAACGCAATTCAGCGTTTGGCGCAAATGGCTAGGGCAGCGGGTTTGCATTTGATTATGGCAACACAAAGACCATCGGTTGATGTTATTACCGGGGTGGTTAAGGCTAATTTTCCAACGCGGATTTCTTTCCAAGTTACCTCTAAAATCGATAGTAGAACAATCTTAGGAGATGCAGGGGCAGAGCAGCTTCTTGGCATGGGGGATATGCTTTATATGGCACCAGGTGGACGTATAACACGGGTTCACGGACCATTTGTTTCTGATGATGATGTTGAAAAGGCAACCAACTTTCTTAGAGGCCAGGCAAAGCCAGCTTATATAGAGGATGTGACCAGTGAGGATAGTGATTTTAGTGGCTCTGATGTGATGAATGCGATGTTTGGTGGTGGTGAAACCAGTAGCGATGTTGATGCTCTATATGATAAGGCGGTGGCAATTATTACCAGCGAGGGTAAGGTTTCCACTAGCTTTATCCAAAGGCATTTGCAAATTGGTTATAACCGCGCGGCGCGCATTGTTGAAGAAATGGAAAGGCAGGGCGTTATTTCTCCTGCTAATTCTGCGGGTAAACGCCAGATATTAGTAAGCGATCACAGTGGCGCATAGATGCATATAGTAAGGCATAGAGCAAGATCATATAAAAGTCTTATATAAAAACATCAAAATCGGTTTGTTATCTTAAATATGTATGAGGTTTTTTAAACTCACTTAAATTATATTTTTATATTTCTATTGCCAATGTAACATTGTTTCGTTTCACGAATAGTGGAATATATGTAACTATTGCTTTGATTGGCTGAGAACTAGTCTATAATACGCATTTATATTTATTATTAGGGTCTTTTATATAATGATTAGGCAGGCTTTTTTCCTTTTTATATTTTTTTGTGTATTTAGCGTGGCTGTGGTGGCTTCTGCCACGCCTAATACTAATAAGGTGCGTGATGCCAGTGTAGAGGATATAGAGCGTGCGGAAAAATATTTGCAAGACATGAAAACTGCTAGGGCGCGCTTTGTGCAAACCACCCATGGTGGAACACAGCTTGTTGGGACATTTTATCTCAGCCGCCCGGGAAAGTTGCG